>DASUEW010000697.1:0-7281 GCA_036274875.1 Ilumatobacteraceae bacterium | reverse complement strand
ACCTCGGCGACCTCCCAGTGGCGCAGCGTCGGCACGATCTCGACGCGCACGGGGCCGTGCTCGTCGGCGACGTCGTCGAGCACGGCCATGAGCGGCGCGTAGTACTCGGCCGTGCGGCTCGGGTCGGTCGGCGCGGCGATGACGGCGTCGAACGACGGGCTCCACTGCCAGTAGAAGAGCGGCACGACGAGCAGCACCAGCAGCTTGCGCCGGTCGACCGGCATCACCGCGGCGAGGATCGGCCCGGCGAAGAACATCGTCAGCCGGTTGATGTTCCCGCCCATCGGGGTCTGCAGGACCATCGTCGCGACGGCGGCGGCGATGTGGAGCGCCGACGCGAGGCGGATCACGCGGTGCTGCTTCGGTACGAGCACGAGCAGCAGCACCGAGATGCCGACGCCGATCACGAACGACTGGGCGTGGTACGGGAACCATCCGCCCGACGGGAACAGCCGCATCATCACGACGTACGGCCCGAAGCACGCCGCGCCGAGCCCCACGCCGCGCCACAACCGATCGCCGACGTCGCTCAGCGTCCACGCCGCCATTGCCAGGGCGAGAAAGGCGCCGGCGACCGGGCTGCCGAGCATCGTGGCGGCGGACAGCGCGATCGCGAGCGGGTAGCGACCACGCCGGAGCGCGAGCAGGGCGCAGAGCCCGACCGCGAGGCCCATCGCGAACGTGAGCCGCCCGACCAGCAAGTTGACGATCGTGCCGACCCCGAACCACCACGATGCCAACCGTCGTCCCGGCAGCCCGACGAGCAGACGGTCGAACGCCCAACTCGACACGAGGGCGCTGACGATGCCGGTGGCGCCGATGCCGAGCACGGCGGCGACGGGTGCCAGCAGGATCCCGTAGCCGGCGACGTGGTGCCCGGCGAACCAGTGCAGGTTGAACACGTCGCCGAGACGCTCGGCGAACACCGTGTGGAACACCTGCGCCGGATAGTCGTTGCCCTCGAGCGGCAACGCGACAACGACCGCGGCGAGCACGCCGACGACCCACCAGACCTGGATCTGGGAGTGCTCGAACCGCCCGGGACGAGTCGTGAGCTGCATGTCGAGTCCGATGGTGCGTGGTGTGCGACGGATGAATGTGCGCTGCTGTCTGGCACCCGTCCGGACTGTCGAACTGCAGTGATCCCAACCTAACCCGATCGGGCGCCGGTATCACGGCGGGTTCCCGATCCCCGACCCTGCGACCCACAGGTGTCGCGTGGAGCTTTCCCTCATCGAACCGTGGGCCCTTCGTCACCACGGGCTGATCACCCGCGCCGCGGCCATCGAGGCGGGCGTGTCGCGAGCGTCGTGGTACCGCGCCCTCGCGTCGGTGCGGATCGAGATGGTGCAACCTGGCGTCGCCCGACTGTGGGGTTCGCCGCGCACCCGCCAGCAGCGGATCGCGGCGGCCGTTCTCGCCATCGGTCGCGGCGCGGTCGCGTCGCACCGGTCAGCGGCGTTCCTCTGGGGCGTCGAGCGGCCGCGTGACGATCCGGTCGATCTCGTGGTCGCCCGCAACCAACGCGTCCCCGACCTTGTCGGGGTCGAGATCCACCGACCGACCGATCGGATCGATCGGGCCGATCTGGTGCCGACTTATCGCGACGGCATCGCCGTCACCAGCCCGTTGCGGATGCTGTGCGATCTCGCCGCCGTCGACCCAGGAGGGGTCGCGACAGCCATCGACCACGTCGTGATCGCCGGGCTGGTGCCGCCCAACGGCCCGCGGGTGCTCGTGGCACGGTTCCTCGCCGAGCACGGCTTACGGCCGGCCGATTTCCGTGCGATCATCGACGACTTCGACCGCGGAACCGAGCTGGAGGGCCGCCGGGACCATGGCCGGCGCCGGTCGGCATGAACGGCCGTTCGGGGCGGTGCGTTGCCCGGCTAGTGTCGGTTGCGTCGCACTGGGGCGGCTGGGCGGGCCATGACTGCACGAATGATCGGGCGTTCATGTTCACGACGACGACACAATCGATTCCGACTTTCACCCCTCGTCTCGCCGCGGGAACAGCTGGAGCTGCCGTGGCAACTCTCCTCGGTGTTGTCGTCATCGCCGTGCGGCTCTCACCGATCGCGCTCGCGGTTCTCGCGGCCCTGGTCCCGCTCGCCGCCGCCGCGCTCGTCGACGCCGTCGAGCACCGGCTCCCCAACCACCTCGTGCTGCTGTCCGCGGCCCCGGTCTCGATCGTCTGCGTGCTCGATCCGTTCGTCGCTCGGCTCAACGCCGTCGGAGGGGCCGCGACGGGCGCGCTGCTCCTCGCGATTCCGATCCTCGCGCTGCATCTGATCTCGCCGGCGTCGATGGGCTTCGGCGACGTCAAGGCCGCGACCTCGCTCGGCGCCACGCTCGGTCTGATCCAGCCGGAGCTGGCGTTGTGGACGTTGTGCCTCGCGTCGGCGATCACCGCCGGGTGGGGTATGGCCCGACGGCAGCGTCGCGTCGCGCTGGGACCCGGGCTCGTAATGGCGGCGATGGTCCTGCTCTTCGTCAGCGCCTGCGCGGGGATCCAGGTGACCACGTGGCGCTGACCGAACCGAGAGTCGCCACAACGGCAGCAACCAACGACCCACCTCCACGCGGATTCCGCCCGGCATCCCGCCGGCGCGCCCGCGTCGCCGGTGGGGCCGCGCTGGTCGCGGTGGCGATCGGTGGAAATGTGCTCGTCTACTCGAGCCTCAGCGACCGTGAGTCCGTCCTCCAGGTGGTCCGTGACGTCCCGGCCGGGACGCAGCTGACCGCCGACGACGTCCGGTCGATCGAGGTCGACGCCGACGATTCGCTCCGCTCTGTCCACGCCGACCGGCTGTCGACGATCGTCGGCCAGTTCGCCAAGGTGCGACTCGTCTCTGGCTCACTCGTCGTCGTCGAGGCGTTGCAGAGCAGTCCCCTCGTCAGCCCTGGGGCGGCCGTCGTCGCCATCCAGGTGCCAGAGGGTGCGCTACCGAGCGGACTCCGCGAGCGTTCGAAGGTCCAGCTCATCGTGCCGCCGACAGGAGACGGATCGACCGCTCCAGATCCGACGATCGTGATCGGGCACGTCGTCGGCCTGCCCACCGCGCTGTCGACAGCGACCGGGACGCGGTCGCTATCGGTCGAGGTGCCCGAGCCTTCGGCGGCGACGGTCGCCGCCAGCGACGACGTCAGGGTGGTGCTCATCCAGCCGGGTACCGACAGTGCCTACCCCGACGGCATCAGCACCGCCGACGCGATTACGACCAACTCCCTCGAGACCGGAACCGGGGCCGAGGGCCCGTGAGCCTCGTCGCGATCGCCGGCGACGATGCCACGACCACGACGCTCGCGCTCGCCGCCGCATGGCCGGTGACCGATGACGTGCTCGTCATCGAGGCCGACCCGCGCGGCGGGTCACTCGCCTCGTGGCTCGACATCCCGATCGCTCCATCGCTTTCGGCGGTCGTGACCCGGGCGACAGCGGGCGAATGGTCGGTGATCGAGCGACTGAGCCGCCTCACGCCATCAGGCCTGCGCGTGATCCCCGCCCCCGTCCGCGCCGTCGAGGCCTCGCGGGCGGTCGCCGAGGCCGCCGATTCGATCTTTCCGACGCTCGCATCACTCGCCACACCAGTCGTCATCGCCGACACCGGGAGCTACTTCGGATTCGCCGGCCTCGGAGCCGGTGGCGCTGCACCGGTCGTCGCTCAGTCGACACTCACGGTCGTCGTCCACCGCCAAGCGCAGCAGTCGGCGCGGGCAGCAGCGGTCCGGCTCGAACGGCTCGCGGAGTGCTTCGAGCAGCTCACGTCAGGTGGTGTCGAGACCACACTGGCGGTGATCGGAAGCGCGCCGTTCGATCCCGACGAGATCGCGCGCTTCATCGGCGCCGGGGCAGTCGTCGCGCCCACCGTGTTCGAGCTCGCCGACGATCCGCTCGCGGCTGCTGTTCTCGCCGGCCGCAGCGGCGTGTCGCAGCGCCGACTGCTCCGCCTCCCGCTGCTGCGCAGCTCGGTGGCCCTCGCGGCGTTCGTTTCGAATCGTCTCACCGAGCTCGCCGCGATCAACCGTTGGAAGGTCGACCAGTGACTGCGTTCCCCGGCCACCCAGGCCGCTCCTGGCCGCTCCTCGGCTGGCGCCTCGTCGCTCGCATCGGTGACATGGAGGACCAATGACGCTCGCGGAGCGGTGGCTGGTCGCCGACACCGACGATCTCGTACCGCCGCTGATCGAGCGCGTCGCCAGCCGACTGGTCGAGGCGATCGAGCTCGACGAGTCATCGCGGGCTGACGGTGACCACCGCGCCACGTTGTCCCTGGCCGCCGACGCGCGTCGCCAGCAGTTGCTCGTCGGCGCGTGGCTCGGCGAGGAGTTGGCGACGATCAACCAGATCCGGCTGGCGGGCGGTGAGCGGCCACTCGATCCGAACAGTGATCGCTCCGTGCGTGCTCGCGTCGTGGCCGAGCTGACAGGGGCCGGCCCGCTCGAGCCGTACATCAACGACGCGTCGGTCGAGGAGATCGACGTCAACTCGCACGAGTCGACCTGGATCACGTTCGTCGACGGTCGCAAGCTCGACGTCGGGAGATTGTGGACGTCGGCCGCCGAGCTGACGGCCTACCAGAAGCGACTCGCACGGCGGATGACCCGCACCGGGGAGGGGCGCCTCGACACATCCTCGCCGATGCTGACGTTCCAGTCCGCCGACGGCTCGCGGGTCGTGATGGTGCTCGGCGGAGCGAGCGAGCACGGCATCTCCACTCAGCCGCGGATCGCGATCCGCCGGTTCGTGGTGCGACGCGTCGGGCTGCACGGGTTGGCGGGCCGGGGCATGTTCCCCGAGGCGCTCGTGCCACGGCTGTCGGCGATGGTGCGGTGCGGCTTCACGATCCTCGTGTCCGGCCCGCCGGGCGCCGGCAAGACCACGTTGCTGACCGAGTTGCTCGGCGAGGTGTCGCCACGCGAGCGGATCATCACCGTCGAGAAGAACCTGCTCGAGCTGCATCTCGAGGACGATCCCCGTCATCCCGATGCGCCGACGTTGTTCACCCGGCACGCCAACGCCGAAGGCGAAGGTGAGATCACGACCCGCCAACTCGTCGAGCTCACCCGCCGCCTCAATCCAGACCGGGTGGTCGTCGGCGAGCTCGTCGAGGACGAGGCACTCGACATGCTCGACGTAGCCTCGATGTGCAAGCGCGGTTCGCTGGCGACCATCCACGCCCACGCCGCCGACATCGTGCTGCATCGACTCGCGTACTACGTGTCGAAGTCGGACACGCGGCTCCCCGAGTTCGCGGTGTGGAGCCTGATCGCCCAAACGGTCGACTTCGTCGTCCACATCGACCTGGTCCGCAACGAGATGGGCGACGACGCGCCCGTCCGCCGCGTCACGTCGATCATCGAAGTCGGTGGGCTCGGCGAAGCCGGTGGGGTGTCGACGACCGAGGTGTGGGGCATCGGTCGAGGCGGCGACCTCGAGCAGTTCGCTCCGCTCTCACCGAGACACCTGCTGCGACTCCGCCTCGCCGGCTACGACACGGCACTCTTCGCCAGCACAGGGAGTTGGTGACGTGGCGATCGCGGCGCTCGTCATCTCGACATCGCTTGCCGCGCTCGGCGTGCTGCTCGCCACGATGCCCGCCACGTCCCTCCGACCCATGCGTCGGTGGAACGTGCGAAGCGGCGTGCGTCAGCAGCTCGCAGTCGCCGTCATGACGGCGACCCTCGTCCTCGTCGTATCGGGCTGGATCGTGCCCGCCATCGTCCTCGGTGCCGGCGCGTGGTGGGCCGTCGCAGGATGGCAGCGACGTCAGCGATACGGCCACGTCGAGATCGAACGCATCGAGGCACTCGCCTCCTGGATCGAGAACCTCCGTGACGTCCTGGTCGCCGGCGATCAACCGATCGGTGCGATCGGGGCGACGGTCGCCACCTGCCCGCCGATCATCCGTCCCCATGTCCGCCGGTTGGTCGCGGGTCTCGGACGGCAGGATCCCGAGATCGTGTTCAGGCGCTTCGCCGACGACATCGACGACCCGATCGGAGATCTCGTCGCGACGGGGCTCATGATCGCTGTCCGTCGAGGTGCCCGGACCGTGGGTGTCCTGACGGCGCTCGCCGAGCAGGCACGCCAACACGCCGACCGGCGCCGGCTGGTCGAGGCCGAGCGGGCACCCACCCGGCGTGAGGTGACGATGCTCACCGCGATCATGGCCGCCCTCGTCGTCGCCCTGTTCGTGTTCGGGCGGAGCGAGTACCTGCGGGCGTACGACGAGGCGGGCGGACAGCTGTTCCTCGCCGTCGCAGTCGCGGGGTACGCAGTCCTGTTGGCTCGCGTCCAGCGTCTCGCTCGGTTCCCGCGAGCCGGTCGCTTCCTCACGCTCGAACGGGGTCGTTGATGAGCTCCGTCGCATGGCTGGTGTTGTCGGCGGCATCGGGTGTGGGCGGTCTCGCACTGTGCATCGACGGATTGAGGCAGCCCCGCCCCCCGCTCGCCCGGGTCATCGCCCACCTTCGCCGTCCCGGACCGATGGGCACAGCCGGCGCAGACGACACCATCGCCATGTTGCGGCCCCTTCGCACGAGCGGACGGCGACTCGCGTCCGCGGCACCGCGTCTGTTCCCCACGGCCGTCGAGTTGCGCCTCGTCCACCGATCGCTCGACTCGCACATCGGCGTGATCGCGTTGTCTGCCGTCCTGGGCGCGCTCGGACCGGTGCTCGTCCTGGGCGCGTTGCAAGCACTCGGTGTCGTGTCGCTCGGCGTGTTCGTACCGCTCGGGCTGGCGCTGGTCGGACTCGTCGCCGGGCCGCTCGGCGTCCACACCTCGGTCGTCGAGCGCGCACGCGAAGTCCAGACCGATCTGCGCTTCCAGCTGTCCGCGTACCTCGATGTCGTGACGATGCTGCTCGCCGGCAACAGCGGGCACGAGGGCGCGCTCGAGCAGGCAGCTCAGGCCGGTGACGGACGCCTGTTCATCGAGCTCCGCCGGCGGATGCGCGAGGTCGGTGCGACCGGGAAGAGCCTCGTCGAGGCGTTGAGCACGACCGCCGACGAGCTCGGCCTCGTCGAGCTCCAACAGGTCGCCGCCACGACCGCGTTGTCATCGGCCGAAGGCGCTCCAGTCGCGCGAACGCTCGCCGCGAAGTGCTCGACGCTCCGCTCGACGCTCGCCACCGAGCAGGAGTCCGAGGCCCGGCTGCGCACCAGCCGTCTCACGGCGCCCATCGTCGGGATGGCGCTGATCTTCATGGCGCTCGTCATCTACCCGGCGCTGAGCTTCTCGTGACGCGCCGTCGATCCCATCCAGAGCTGGCACAT
>DASUEW010000696.1:0-3141 GCA_036274875.1 Ilumatobacteraceae bacterium | reverse complement strand
GCCGCTGCCGGAGTGCGCGGTGGCTCGACCTACGACGGCGTCATCGCCCTCACCGCGTCGCACCACGACGCGACCTTGCTCACCCTCGACGAGCGAGCGCTGGCGACGTACCGCGCGGTCGGCGTGCCATTCCGCCTGCTGACCGCCTGAGCCCCCGGTTTGTGTCACCGCAACCGGCGTTGTTCGCCGGAATCGGTGACACAAACCGGGATTTCAGACTTCGGCGGTCTCGGCGGGGGTGGTCTCGTACGAGCCGTGGAGGCTGGCGAGGAACGCCGCCGGGTCCTCATCCTCGGTGTCGCTCGAGTAGTAGGTCATCGGCTCGTAGTCGGGGGCCTCGATACCGAACTCCCGGTACTTCATCATGCCGGTCCCGGCCGGGATCAGCTTGCCGATGATGATGTTCTCCTTGAGCCCGATCAGGTTGTCGCCGCGGCCGTCGATGGCGGCCTCGGTGAGCACCCTGGTGGTCTCCTGGAAGGAGGCTGCCGACAGCCACGACTCGGTGGCCAGCGACGCCTTGGTGATGCCCATGATCTCGGGGCGTCCCTCGGCCGGGCGCTTGGTCGCCTCGACCATGCCGCGGTTGATGTCGCGGAACCGCTTCGAGTCGACCCGCTCGCCGGGCAGGAAGTCGGTGTCACCGGGTTCCTGGACCCCGATCCGGCGAGTCATCTGGCGCACGATCAGCTCGATGTGCTTGTCGTGGATCGACACACCCTGGTCGCGGTACACCCGCTGGACCTCTTCGACGAGGTACAGCTGCGTCTCGCGGATGCCCTTGATCTCCATCAGCTCCTTCGGGTCGAAGGGGCCGTCGGTGATCGGGTCGCCGGCCTTGACATCCTGGCCGTCGTGGACGATGGGGCGGGCACCGAGGGGGAGCACGACCTCGTGCTCGTCGCCGTCGTTGTCGACGACCATCACGGGGATGCCCTTGCCCTCGTCCTCACCGAGCCGCAGCACGCCCGACGCCTTGGCAAGGCGGGCCGCGCCACGCGGGGTGCGGGCCTCGAACAGCTCGACGACGCGGGGCAGACCACCGGCGATGTCCTTGCCGGCCACACCACCGGTGTGGAACGTGCGCATCGTCAGCTGCGTGCCGGGCTCGCCGATCGACTGGGCGGCGATGACGCCGACGGCCTCGCCGAGCTCGATCTCCTTGCCGGTGGCCAGCGAACGGCCATAGCACAGGGCGCAGACGCCGAGCTCGGCGTCGCACGTGAGGACCGAGCGAACCCGCAGCCGGTCGATGGCCGGATCGTCGCGCAACGCGACCATCTCTTCGTCGCCGACCGTCGTGTTGCGCTTCAGGACGGTGCCGTCCGACAGGGTGGTGTCGTTGAGCAGCGCCCGGCCGAACAGCTTGGTCTCGAGGTAGTTGCGACGGTTCGCGGTGTCGGGGCCGATGTTCTCGACCCAGACCCCGAGCGTGGTGCCGCAGTCGGCCTCGCGCACGATCAACTCCTGGGCGACGTCGACGAGACGGCGGGTCAGGTAGCCCGAGTCGGCGGTCCGTAGCGCCGTGTCGACGAGACCCTTGCGGGCGCCCGGCGTGGCGATGAAGTACTCGAGTGTCTCGAGCCCTTCACGGAAGTTCGACTTGATGGGCCGCGGGATCATGTCGCCGCGGGGGTTGGCCACCAGGCCGCGCATGCCGGCGATCTGGCGCATCTGGGTCATGTTCCCGCGGGCGCCGGAGCCGACCATCATGTCGATCGGGTTGAACCGCGCCGACTTGAACTCGGCTTCCATGGCCGCTTGCACCTCGGCCGTGGCGTCGGTCCAGATCCGCACCTCCTGCTGGCGGCGCTCACCATCGGTGATGATGCCGCGGCGGAACTGCGTCTCGACCTTGTCGGCCTGGGCCTCGTAGCCGTCGAGCAGCGCCCGCTTGGCCTTCGGCGTCTTGACGTCGTCGATCGAGACGGTGAGTCCCGACTGCGACGCGTACCGGTAGCAGAGGTTCTTGATCGCGTCGAGCGACGAGGCGACCATCGCCGTCGGGTAGTTCTCCGACAAGCGCTCCACGATCACGCCCATCTCGCGCTTCTTCACGGTCGCCGTGACATGACCGAAGCGCTCGGTGTAGTCGTCGGGCAGCGTCTCTTCGAACATCGCCCTGCCGACCGTGGTCTCGACCGGCTCCTTGCCCGGAGTCCGCATCGTGATCATCGCGTGCAGTTCGAGGCCGCCCTCGTCGTAGGCGCGGATGGCCTCCCAGAGGTGGCGGAACACGCGTCCCTCACCCTTGCCGCCCTCGACGTTCTCGGTGAGGTAATAGCCACCGATCACGAGGTCCTGGGTGGGCGTCACGATCGGGCGGCCCGACGCCGGCGACAGGATGTTGTTGGCGCTCAGCATGAGCACGCGGGCCTCGGCCTGCGCTTCCGCCGACAGCGGCACGTGGATCGCCATCTGGTCGCCGTCGAAGTCGGCGTTGAACGCCGTGCACACGAGCGGGTGGATCTGGAGTGCCTTGCCCTCGACGAGCACCGGCTCGAACGCCTGGATGCCGAGGCGGTGCAGTGTCGGGGCCCGGTTCAACAGCACCGGGTGCTCCTTGATGACGTCCTCGAGGACGTCCCACACCTGCGGGCGGCGCCGCTCGACCATCCGCTTGGCGGTCTTGATGTTCTGCGCCAGCTCGAGGTCGACGAGGCGCTTCATCACGAACGGCTTGAACAGCTCGAGCGCCATCAGCTTGGGCAGGCCGCACTGGTGCAGCTTGAGCGTCGGGCCGGCGACGATGACCGAGCGGCCGGAGTAGTCGACGCGCTTGCCGAGCAGGTTCTGGCGGAACCGGCCCTGCTTGCCCTTCAGCATGTCGGACAGCGACTTCAACGGGCGGTTGCCGGGGCCCGTGACCGGGCGGCCACGACGGCCGTTGTCGAACAGCGCGTCGACGGCCTCCTGCAGCATCCGCTTCTCGTTGTTGACGATGATCTCGGGGGCGCCGAGGTCGAGCAGCCTTTTCAGCCGGTTGTTCCGGTTGATCACGCGGCGATAGAGGTCGTTGAGGTCGGAGGTCGCGAAGCGGCCGCCGTCGAGGGGCACCAGCGGGCGCAGCTCCGGAGGCAGCACCGGCAGCACTTCCATGATCATCCACTCGGGCTTGATACCCGACTTATGGAAGGCCTC
>DASUEW010000695.1:0-2211 GCA_036274875.1 Ilumatobacteraceae bacterium | reverse complement strand
GGACCGCGACGTCGCCGCCGCGGAAGCCGCGCTCACAACGTGGCGGGTGGTCACGGTAACCGGCGTCGGCGGCGTCGGGAAGACCAGGGTGGCGCTCACTGTCGCCGGACGGATGAAGGAGTCCTTCCCCGACGGTGCGTGCTGGGTGGACCTCGCGCCGGTACGTGCCGAGGACGACACGATCGCTGCCATCGCGGCCGCACTGGAGATTCGCCCGCGCCTCGGCGTCGCCCTCGTCGACCAGGTCGCTGCCGCCCTCGGTGATCGGCGGGAGCTGCTGGCTCTCGACAACTGCGAGCAGGTGGTGGCGTCCGTCCGAAGCGCGGTGGCGACGCTCGTCGAACGCTGCCCGCAGCTGCATGTCCTCGCCACCAGCCGGGAACGGATCGGAGTCGACGGCGAGTGGATCGTGGCCCTGGCTCCACTCGCCAGCGATGGTCGCGGTTCGCCGGCGGTCGAACTGCTCGCCGACCGCATCGAGGCGCATGGGGGTGACCGCACGGAGATGCCGGTCCTCGTCGACGTCGCCCAGCGGGTCGACGGACTGCCGCTCGCGCTGGAGCTGGTCGCTGGTCCGTGCCGGACGCTGGGTGCCGCGGAGGTGATGGCGCGCCTCGACGATGAGCCGTGGCTGTTGACCGACCGCACGGTGCCCGAGGAGCGCCACCAGACCCTCGAGGCGGTGCTGACGTGGTCGTACGAGCTGCTGTCCGACGTCGAACGGGACCTGCTGCAACGGCTCTCCGTGTTCGCCTCGAGCTTCACGCTCGCCGCTGCCGAACGAGTGGCGGCCGAGATCGTCAGTGGCATCGACGACGTTGACTACGTCGACGACCGTGCCGCTGGCGTTGGTGGTGCGGCGCGTGTCGACGAGGCAGTCGCCTCGCTGGTCGAGCGATCGCTGCTCGAGCGTCGGGGCGACCGATTCCGGTTGCTGGAGACGACCCGGCAGTTCGCGGCCCGCCACCTCGCACGGTCGGGTCACGAGCGAGCCGTGCAGGCCAAGCACACGTCCTACGTCGTCGATCGGACCCGCGAAACCCATGACGGCCTGCACGGCCCCAACGAGGCCGACTGGGTGACGACTCTCGACAATGAGTGGCCCGACGTGCGCGTCGTGATGCGGCGGGCATTCGCCGACGACGACGCCGACACCGTCATCGACCTCGTCGTGTACCTCACGTTCGAAGCGTTCTGGCGCCGACCGGAGGCCTTCGCGTGGATTCGAACCGCAGTCGACCGCTACCGCGATCGTCCCGGACCGCATCGCCATGAGCTCCTCGGTGCCGGATCGTTCGTCGCCTGGACCCTGCTCGACGTGCCCTCCGGCGTCGAGCTCGCCGAAGCCGCGGTCGCCGCCCGGCCCGCGACCGGTCCCTCCCTCGATGCGATCCCGCAAGCAGCTGCCGCTGGTGCCTACTTCTTCGCCGGCCGCGCGGATCGCGCACTGGAGATCATCGAGCAGGTGATGGATAGCTCGGCCGATCACGACGACCGCTGGAGCATCGCGCAGCTCGCGTGCAGCTACTCCAGCGCAGTCGCCATCTTCGATGGGGACCATGCCGCCCCTGCATCAGCCCGAGCTGTTCGCCTGGCGTCCGCTCTCGCCAACCCCTCGCTCATCGCCTACGCCCTGTCGATCGAGGCGCAGGTCGTGATGCGACATGACGTCGGGGCTGCGGCGGCGACGCTCGAACGGGCCCGCGCCGCGGCCGAGCTCGTCCGCAACAGGTGGCTGCTCATGCTCGTCAACATGCTCGGTGCCGAGCTGCATACGGCTTCCGGGCGCCTCGAAGAGGCCCTGGTGGCCTACCTCGGCGCTGCCGACGAGGCCCACCGCACGGGCTGGACCGTCCACGCGTGGGCGCCCGTGTGGTCCGCCGCCGCCTGCCTGCACACACTCGGCCGCATCGACGAGGCGGCGCTCTTCACCGGCGCCTGCCAGGCCTCGGGCAACGTCCGCTTCCCGATGCCGGCGTTCCCGCCCGAGCTCGACACGCTCATCTCCGGCGAGGGAGATCAACGCCGACTCGCACTGTACGAGCTGGGAACGCACATCGATCTTCCCGAGCTCGTCCGCATCGCCGCCGGACAGCAGCCGATGCCGGACGTCCTCGCGACCCAGCCGTGACGCGACCCGAACTGCGGTCCCCACCGAGCGGCTCCGACTGATCCCCCAGGTTTGTGTCACCGACATCGGCGAAGTTCGCC
>DASUEW010000694.1:0-3210 GCA_036274875.1 Ilumatobacteraceae bacterium | reverse complement strand
TCGGCCCGACTCACCGGCGCGTACGGCGACCGGTCCACCGGACAGTAGCCAGCACCCGCTTCCACCCCGCGGCAGCGTCGAGCCGCGAGCGCGCGAGCAGACGATCGGGGCCGCGGAGACGACGCCGGCGACCGGCGATGTCAACCTCCGCGACCCGCCCGATCAGGCGTGCGAGCTCGATGGGCAGGTCCGGAGACCGGTTGGCGTCGCCCTGGAACCACCATCTCCCATCAACGACACCCAGCGCCCGATGTACGACGACTCGACTGTCGTCATTGCAGATCGCCCACACCTCACCGCGTCGTGGCCGCGCCGCCGCCACGACCCGCACCCTGGCCCCGTCGGGGACCGCTCGGCCCATCGAGCTCCCGACCGTGTCGATCCACAGGGTCCCCGATTCTGCACGGCGGCGCAGCAGGCGCGCGATCGTGTCGGGCGGAGTCGTGCCATCGAACATGTCGGTCCAGTTCGCAGTATGGTCGAAACCTCATGCGGCGAGTCGTCGAGCTGGCCGGTCGCGACATCGAGTTGTCAGCCGACGACGAGAGTCGGTGGGACGCGATCGAGGCACTGTTCGGCGGCTGCGCCGAATCCACGAACGCGGCACAGCTCCGGCTGCGATTCGATCGCACGCCGCCCGAGCTCCCCGACCGGCCCGCGGATCTGTCCTACACGGGGATCGACGTGTGGCTCGGTGGCGACGGCGCCGCGTGTCGCAGCGCTACCGGTGTCGCGGCGATGCGTCATGGCGACGACATCGACGTCGGCGGGCCGCTGAGCAATCACGATGACGTCGACCGGGTGGTCGACCGGGCGACGGGCTGCACGGTCGACGCAGGCGATCTCGCATCGGCGTTTCGCCGCAGCGTGCAACACGTGCTGGCCGACGCCCTCGCCGAACACGGTCGCCACACACTGCATGCGGCGTCGATCCGCCGGGGCGACGAGGTGATGGTGGCACTCGGGGGAACGGGCGCCGGCAAGTCGACGCTGGCGTACGCGGCATCACTTCGCGGATGGTCGGTGCTCAGCGACGACCTGACGTTCGTCACCACCGACCCCGACGACACCGAGAACGTGCTCGCGTGGGGGCTCCCCAAGCCACTCAACATCCCCGGCAATCTGATCGCCGGCGACCATGGCGGTCTGGCGCTCCCGAACGACGAGCGCATGCGAGTGCGACTGCCACTCGGCCGCTCGAGTGCACCAGGTGCCGGACGCGTCACGGCCGTGCTTCTCGTCGAGCACTCGACGGGTGCCGGGTACGTGCAACGGATCACGGCCGGTCCCGACCTGTTCAAGATGTTGCTCCCATCATTCCCGCTGGCGCCCGACCGGCGCCGGATGCAGGAGCTGTTCCCGATCGCCGCCAAGTTGAGCCGGCTGCCCGCTTGGACGGTGCGTCACGATTCCGAACCGGCACGACGGCTCGACATGGCGGGAACACTCCTCGAGCAGATCGTCGAGACGCTCGACCCGCCTGACGCTCATCCCTCCGTCGGGCCTTTGACCGCCACGAATCCCGATGGCGATCAATAGTTGCCGAGGATGCCCGCCCGCCGCGACGCTGCCAGAGCACGAACGAAGATCCACACCGACAGCGGGAGCAGTACCACGACGAACGCGGCGAGCACGGCGAGGTCGGGACCGATCTCACGCCAACCGCCGCCGCCGAGCAGCGCCTCGCGCAGACCGGTGATGCCGTAGTAGGCGGGGAAGCAGCGAGCGAGCAGCTCGAGGAAAGCGGGGAACACCGACACCGGGAACAGCGCCCCGCTGAGGACCGCAGTGGCCTGGATCAACGGCCCTGAAAGCGGATCGCCTCGCTTGGCGAGCACCGCGATGCTGGCCCCGACGATCCCGAACGCGCAGAACGACGCCAACGTCAGCAGGAACAACGGGAACGCCAGCAGGACACCCGACACTGACAGCCCAGTTCCGAACACACCGATGCCGACGCCGACGTAGAGCGAGACGTCGACGAGCGTGAGCGCCAGCGGCAGCACGAGTGATCCGGCCAGGAGCACGGGTACCGGTGTCGGGGTGACGAGCAGCACCTCGAGCGTGCCGAGCGTCTGCTCGCGCGTGATGGTCTCGTTGAACGCGCCGATGCCGAGCCCGGCGACCGACATGACGGCCAACCCCACCATCGCGAAGTCGAAGTACTCGCCGCCGAACTGGGTCAGTTCCTCGGGAACCGTGTCGAAGAGACGGCCGACGTAGAACGCCAGGATCGCGGCGTAGACGAAGTCGAGCAGTCGCAGCATCTGACGGAACTGGTAGCGCTTGGCGGTGCGCCAGTCGCGCCTCGCGATCGCACCGAGCCGAGACGTGTTCGACGCCAGCGACGTGCTCACCAGGTGCCCCGATCGTGTCCGACTTCATCGTCATCTGCAGCGCTCCCGGGCGGCACGGGCTCGGACTCGAGGAGTGCGCGCACCGTCCCGGCAAACTGGCCGTCCCCCGCCAGCTCCGACACCGCCCCGTCGAAGCGCACCGTGCCGTCGGTCACGATGACGACACGGTCGCACGCGTTCTCGACCTCGTCGAGACGATGGCTGGAGAGGAACACCGCGACGCCTTCAGCCGCCGACGCCCGCAGCATCTCGGCGACCGCCGCACTGGCGATCGGGTCGAGCGCACGCGTCGGCTCGTCGAGCAACAGCAACGGCGGTCGCGTGAGCAGGGCGCGGGCGAGTGAGAGCCGGGCTCGCATCCCGGACGAGTAGCCGAACACGAGCTTGTCGCGTGACGCCAACCCGACCTGGTCGAGGAGGGCCCCGGCCCGAGCGCGGGCGTCGCGGTTCGTCAGGCCGTGCATCACGCCGAAGAACTCGAGGTTCTCACGTCCGGTCAGACGCCAGTACAGAGCGCGGTCGTCGGCGAGCACCAGGCCGATCCGGTCCCTGACGTCGCGAGCGTCGTGGCGCGTGTCGTGACCGTCGACGAGCACGTGCCCCGCCGTGGGTTGCAGCAACGTCGACACGATCTTGAGCAGCGTCGTCTTGCCGGCACCGTTGGGGCCGACGAGCCCCACCACCTCGCCGCTGCCGACGCTGAGACTCACCCCACGCAGCGCGACCACCTCGTGATCGGTCGCGGTCCGCACGACGAGGCGCATCAGACCCCGCAGGCGTAGGTACCGCATGCCGACCCCGTGCACCTCGAGCATCGGGGTCACCGACCTCACTCGTCGGCAGGCACGATGAC
>DASUEW010000693.1:0-6298 GCA_036274875.1 Ilumatobacteraceae bacterium | reverse complement strand
CGTGCCGATCTTCGGCAGGCCGACGAGCTTCTCGACGATCTGCGCACGTTCGGGCGCCCGGTCCGGTGGGTCGTCAACAGCCACTGGCACTTCGACCACGTCTTCGGCAATCAACGATTCGTCGAGCGCTCCCGCGGTGAGATCCACCAGGGTGCCGAGGTGTCCCCTGACCTCGAGCTCTGGGGCCACGTCGACCTCCCAGCGATGCTGCTCGACGACGAAGCCGATCTGCGCTCGACGCTGCGACGCTCCTACGGCGACGAGGCAGGCGACGAGTACGACCGGGTGACGTTGACGCCTCCCGATCGTCTCGTCGCCGATCGCCACGTGCTCGACATCGGTGACCGCGGCGTCGAGCTCACCCACCTTGGCCCGGGGCACACCGGGAACGACCTCGTCGTCTCGGTGCCCGACGTCGGTGTCGTGTTCGCCGGCGACCTCATCGAGGAGTCGGGACCGCCCGCCTACGGCGACGACTGCTACCCCCTGCTCTGGCCGACGACCACCGACGCGTTGGTCGCCACCGAGGCATCCACGTTCGTGCCGGGTCACGGCGATGTGATGTCGTCGGCGGAGGCTGTCGAGCAGGCTCGGGCGATCACGTTGGTGGCGGACCTGATCCGCGAGTTGCACGCCGCCGGCGTCGCGCTCGAGGATGCGCTCGCCGAAGCCGGCGACCGTTGGCCGTTTCCCGCCGAAGCGCTGGCCAGAGCAGTCCAGCGCGGCTACGCGTCACTCGGCTGATCCCACGCGCGGCGGTCACGTTCGCCCAACCCTTCTGGGCTGCTGAACCTTTCGGGTGCCGAAAGGAATGGCAGCCCAGAACCAGATCGGGGGCGCCATGTCGGACTCGGGGCCAGGCCCGCTCCCACGGAGGCCTTGATCGCTACGGTGTCGGCATGAGCGCAGCGGAACGGGTGGAGTACGACGAGTTCGGTCTGTTCCACGAGAACGCGGCGGAGTTCGGGCTCCCCTTCGACGGTCCACCCGCGATCCGACGCGAGCACGTCGAGGTCGAGCCCGGCCGCCGGCTGAGCGCGCTGGTCTGGGGGCTCGGCGATCCGGAGTTGGTGCTGCTCCACGGCGGTTCGCAAAATGCCCACACCTGGGACACCGTCGCCATGGCACTGCGCCCGAGGTCGCTGATCGCGATCGACCTTCCCGGTCACGGCCACTCCGACGGACCTGGCGAGCGACAGCGAGCCGATCGCTCACCGAGGGGAGCCGCCGACGACGTCGCCGTGGTGATCCGGGAGCTGGCGCCGAACGCGCGGGGCGTGGTGGGGATGTCCTACGGCGGCCTCACCACGATCGCCCTCACCGAATGCGCGCCGGACGTCGTGCGCAAGGTGCTGCTGGTCGATGTGCTGCCCGGGCTCAAGGCCGAGCACGCTCGCCACATCGTCGATTTCGTGAACGGCCCGGCGACGTTCGCTCGCTTCGACGACATCCTCGCCCGGACCATGGAGTTCAACCCGACACGAAGCGTCTCGTCGCTACGGCGGGGGATCCTGCACAACGCCGTTCAGCTCGACGACGGGAGCTGGGTGTGGCGTCACTCCCGCTGGCGACTCGGCGCCGCCGAGCAGTCAGAGACCGAGGCGCTACCGCCGGGGGGCTCGGTGTTCGATGATCTGCTGGACACGCTCGGGCGCATCCAGGTCCCGCTGCTCCTGGCCCGTGGTATGCGGCCCGACTCGGTTCTGCGCGACGACGACGAGGCCGAGCTGCTGCGCCGCCTCCCATCGGCCCAGGTCGTGCACTTCGAAGAGGCCGGCCACAGCATCCAGGGCGACATGCCCGTACAGTTGGCCGCGACCATCCAGATGTTCATCCCCTGAGCGCACGGGCCCTGAGCGCGGCGGCGACTACGGGGCGAGGTCGGCGGGAGCGCTCGAGGCGATCACGACGCCATCGGCGTCGAGCGCGGCGACGAACCAGGTCGCAGGCCCGACGAGCTGGGCCCCGGTCGTGTCGAGGTCGTCGGCTGGGCCACCACCGAACGAAACCTCGGTGACCGATCCCTCCCAGGCCCACATCGGGCCGCCGCTCGGCGTGTTGACCGAAACGACGTAGCTGACCGCCCCCTCGGCCGCCTCCCATCGCAGCAGCGGGCGAGCACCGAGCCCGGTGCCGTCGGTGAGCAGGGCGATGGCGGCGGTGCCCGGGATGACACCTTCGGCGATCGTCGTCGTCGGTGCCGACGTCGCCACCTCGGTCGTCGCCGGTTCGGTCGGCTCGGTGGTGGCCGCGGTGTCGACGGGCTCGGTGGTGCCGGCGGCCGGCGTCGTACTGGCTGCTGTCGCGGTCGATTCGACCTGCTCGTCACCGCCGTTCCCGCCCCCGCCACATCCGGCGAGCACCGCGACCACGATCGCCGACACGGCGGGGCGCCACCGGCTCACAACGCCGCCTTCGCCTTGTCGGCCGTCGCGGTCCAACCCATCGTGAGCGCGGTGAGCATGATCTGGTTCACGTCGTCGGTGTCGACCGGTGGTCCGAGAGCGGTGTTGAGGCGCGTCTCGAACTCCGCCTGCAACTGGATGGACAGGCTTTCCGCGTCCGAGCCGGGTGCGGGGTCGGCGGACAGCACTCCGGTGCGTATACCGGCCGCGACGACCGCTTGCAGCGACTTCAGCTCGAACGAATCGGGGGCCGCGAGCACGGCCCCGATCAGATCGGCGACGAGCACCGAGATCGCCAACGCAAAGGTGCCCGCGAGGTCGGCTTGCAGGTTCCGGCAGGCGACGTTGATAGGCGTGCTCGCCGCGAGCTGCTCGGCGCGGTCCAGCGCGCTGAGCAGCGCGATGTAGTCGATCGGCCCGCCGCCTTTCGCTGCGTTGACGATGACCTCGGTGTCGGCCACGAGCTGCTCGTACGCCGCGATCGTGTCCGCACTCACCGGTTCGCTCCCGGCCAACGCCACCCAGCGGCCGTAGTACGAACCAGTGCCGCCGGCGCTGGCGACCGCGGCGGCGATGGTCTGCACGAAGTCCCCCGTCACCAGCTCGCAGGTGACGTCGAAGATCACGAGGGGGAGCGGGGTGAGATCCGCGGCGCCGAAGTCGATGTCGATCGGCACCTCGAAACCCCCGCTCACCGCGGTGCCGGACATGTGGACCGAATCGGCACGGAGGATGGGGCCCGAGGCGTCGCCCTCGACGCCACCCTGACCCACGATGTCGAGGGCGGCGATGGCTGATCCGGAGGTGCCCAGACCCGTCGCGGAGAACTCCATCACCCCCTCGGTGACGATGCCACCGGCGATGGTGAAATCGAAAGTCCCGATCGCGTTGGCCTGGCCCTGGACGTCGGCGGGAAAGGACGCCTGGCCGTTGTAGATCAACGAGCCGAGCCAGGGCCCGTCGGGCATCCTGTCGAACGGCGGCGCGGGCGCTGCCTCAGCCACGGCCGACGTCACGGCGGCGACGGCGACGATCCCGGCACCGATCCGCCGTGGCCGACACCGCCTCCGCCGACTGGAGGTCACGCACACGACGGTACGCCCATCGCTGGCAACTGTCGATCGATTTCCGCGCAACCGCGACTCATGCCGCGCTGTGGGCGGATGCTTCGGCGCTGAACGGAAAAGCGGCCATGAACATCAGGACGCCGACGGCGACCTGAAGACCAAGCGCGATGCCGGTGAAGACGATGGCGCCACTGAGCGCGACGTGTCCCCGGTCGAGGTACGTCTGACCCAGGAGCGCGCCGAGCTCGGTCCACCACCACGCGACGAAGCCGGTCAGTGCGCCACCGAGCGTGAGCAAGCTCGACACCCGCCGGACCCGATGGGCCGCGGCGAAGTTCGACGCGACGAGCACGGCGAACGCGGTGAGCCAGGCTGCCAGCTGCCAACCGCGCAGCTCACGCCCGAGCTCGACCTGCGCAACCGTGCCCGAGCGACGGTCGAGCGCGTCGAGCGTGTCCGACCCGCCGGATGTGTACAGCGATCCGAGCAGAGCGATGAGTCCGGCGACGAGTCCCAGCCCGCCCAGCGCGATCACCAGCCAATCGATCAGGGACACCGGTGATCGGAACCGATACCGACTGCTGTTGCTCATGGGAGCATCATCGAACCTCCAGCGGGTGTGCGCCAATCGGAGATCACACCCGAGCGCAACGAGGAACCCCCCGGTGATAGGCATCTTGGATGCACGTCATCTTGGAGACCGAGCGGCTGATCCTGCGCCGGTTCACCACCGACGATGTCGACAACCTTGTCGAGCTCGACGGCGACCCCGACGTCATGCTCTACATCAACGGTGGCCGTGTCACGCCCCGCGATGAGATCGAGACCGACTACCTCCCGGCCTTTCTCGCCTACTACGAGCGGGGCAGCGGGTTTGGATTCTGGGCCGTCGTCGAGAAGTCGACCGGGGACTTCCTCGGCTGGTTTCACTTCCGTCCGGGCGAGGGTCGTCCGGACGACGAACCCGAGCTCGGCTACCGCTTGCGGAAGTCGGCCTGGGGCAAGGGATACGCGGCCGAGGGTTCGATCGCGTTGATCGACCGGGGATTCACCGAGCTCGGTGTGCGCCGCGTCGTCGCCGAAACGATGGTGGTGAACACCGCCTCGCGACGGGTGATGGAGAAGTCCGGGATGCGGCTCGTTCGCAGCTTCCACCAGGATTGGCCCGACCGGATCCCGGGCGACGACCAGGGCGACGTCGAGTACGCGATCACACGTGAGGATTGGGAACTGCAGCAGGCTCGTCCCGCACAACCCTGAACCTCAGACTCGCCAGTCGGCTGGGATCTCGATCGTCTCGCGGTACGCCACCTCGTGATCGGCGATCGCGGCGCCGGTGGCCGGGTCGGTGCGGGTGACCGGTTCGAGGTCCTCGAACACCAGCCGGAGGTCGCCATCGACGCTCGGCAACTCGACCTGTCCGATGTGCCGAGGCGTGCCACCGGCGGGCTGCGCCGTCAACGTCGTCACCACGGCGCCCGTGTCGCCGACCACGTCGCTCCACCGCAGGTCGGGGTCGACGATGTCGGGGTCGGCCTGCTGCACCAGGACCTGCACCACGTGTTCTTCGGGGGCGAAGTCGACACTGCACAGGACGCGGCCGGCCGTCGCGGAACTTTCCGCCCGAACTCGACGGCGGGGTCCTAGGCGCACAGGGTCGGGCTGCACCTCACCGGAGAGCGCCAGACCCTCCACGGCGATCGGCTGATAGCGGGCCAGGGCGAGCTGTACGAAGGGGCGCTCGCCGAGGTCGGCGCCGATCACCACGTCGGCTGCCCACAGGCCTCGGTCCTCGTCGAACCGCACCTCGTGGGCGGCCACGTCGACTGTGCCCTCCGACACCCGCTCGGCGGCCGCCGCGAAGTCGGTCACCGTCGGCGTCGGGAGTGAGTTACTGGCCGCGACGAGCGGATCGCGTCCCCATCGCGTGCGCTCCGGCACTCCGGCCGGGTTCTGGTCGAGCACCACCGCGAGCCGCTCCTCCTCGCCCGACGAGTACCACGGCCGTTCCAGCAGCACTCGCAGCACCCGGCCGTCGTGGTCGACCTCGACGCGGTCGGCGGTCTGCGTGACCCGCCGGGCAGCCGCCGGCACGACGTCGACCACGACCGGGGCAGAGGGTCGCACGGCCGCCGGGAAGACGACGGTGGCGGTGCCGAAGTCCTCGCCGACCGACGAGCGCGACACCGGCAACGGGATGTAGCGCACGGTGTGGTCGATGTCGGGTCGCATGTCGCCGCCCGGCACCCGGCTGACGATCCCAGCGTCACGGTCGACGGTGAAGTCCTTCCCGCGCTCGAGCTCGACGCCTTGGTCCGGGTCCGTGATGCGAACCGACCGGGCAACGACACCCCGCGCGTCGAGCACGGCACCATTGGCCGTCGCCGCGATGCGGAAGTCGTCGACCTGCTCGGTGAAGTACCGGCTGAAGCGGCTGAAGGCCTCCATCTGAAGGGTGACGGTGTGCCGCCGCGTGTCGACGAGGTCGAGCGTCGCCGCGTCGAGCACGCCGGTCCGCTCGGCGCCCTCGGCGTCGACGACCACCGCGGTGTCGGCGCGGAACGTGCGCGTCGTGGGTGCCGAGAGGCTGACGTCATCGACGGGGTCGGTCCAGTCACCGATGAGCACGATGCGTTCGGTCGAGGGGCGGTCGAGGGTGATGCCGCCGCTGACAGTGCCGAAACGGCGCCCCGGTTCTCGCCCGATCACCGGCTCGGCCCCACTGAAGCGGGCCGCGGTCACAGGCACGCGGACGGCATGGACGAGTGTGAGCGGAGAGCGGGCGGAGATGACGTGATGGCGGCCCTGCTCCACCAGCGAACGCAG
>DASUEW010000692.1:0-2461 GCA_036274875.1 Ilumatobacteraceae bacterium | reverse complement strand
CGCCTACGCCGTCACTGCCGACACCGACAACGGCAGTGTCAGCAACGACGTCCGCACCGACCCCACCAGCAGCCGCACGATCACCGCCTCGTCCGACAACGGCAACGTCACCGTCCGCTACCCCTAACCCCCGACCTGTCTGCTTCAGTTGGCGCGAAGATGCGTTTTGAAGCAGACAGAACGGAGGGTTTGGGGTGATGATGACGCGCGCGGCGGTGCTGTGGGAGCGCAACGTCGACTGGGTGGTCGAGGACATCGAGCTCGACGCGCCACGGACGCGCGAGGTCGTGGTCGAGCTGGCTGCGTCGGGACTGTGCCACTCCGACGAGCACATCCGAACGGGCGACTCGAAGTGGCCGCTGCCGATCGTGGGCGGGCACGAGGGCGCCGGCGTCATCGTCGAGGTGGGACCGGAGGTCGAGCGGATCGCCGTCGGCGACCACGTCGTGCTCAGCTTCGTGCCGTCGTGCGGCCAGTGCCCATCGTGCAGCAGCGGCCATCAGAACCTGTGCGACCTCGGCGCCCACGTGGCCGCGGGGCGCCAGATCGGTGACCACACGGCCCGCCATCACGCCCGCGGCCAGGACCTCGGCATCATGTGCCTGCTCGGGACGTTCGCCGAGCGGACGGTCGTGAACGAGGCGAGCTGCGTCAAGATCCACCCCGAGATCCCGCTCCAGATCGCCTGCCTGCTGGGGTGCGGAGTCGTCACGGGCTGGGGCTCGGCCGTGTACGCGGCCGAGGTGCGCGCCGGCGAGACGGTCGTCGTGGTCGGCATCGGCGGCGTCGGCTCGAATGCCGTGCAGGGCGCCGCGCTCGCCGGTGCCGAGCGCATCGTCGCCGTCGACCCGATCGAGTTCAAGCGCGAGATGGCGCAGGTGTTCGGCGCCACCCACACCGCAGCCTCGATCGACGAGGCCAAGGAGCTCGTCGCCGAGATCACGTGGGGTCGCATGGCCGACAAGGTGATCATGACGATGGGGCTCGGCAAGGGCGAGCTGATCGCCGACGCGATGGCGATGACCGCCAAGCGCGGCCGGGTCGTGCTCACGAACGTCTACAACGACGAGGAGACGCTGGTCCACATGAGTCCCGGCGACCTGATCCGCATGGAGAAGCAACTCGTCGGCGCCCTGTTCGGATCGGCGAACCCGCGCAAGGACATCCCCCGCCTGCTCGAGCTGTGGCAGTCGGGCAAGATCAAGCTCGACGAGCTCGTGACACGCACCTACTCGCTCGACGACATCAACGTCGGCTACCAAGACATGCGCGACGGCAAGAACATCCGCGGCGTGCTGACGTTCACCTGAAACCCTCGGTTCTGTCTGCTTCATTGGGCCCGTGGCATCCATCTGAAGCAGACAGTTCGGAGGGTTTGGCGGGCCGCGGTTCAGGTGATGCCGTAGAGGGCGGCGGCGTTGTCGCGCAGGATGCGTCGCTGCGTCGCCTCGGGGATGCCGGTCATCAGCCGTTCGATGACCTCCCGCGACTCTGGGAACGTGCTGTCGGGGTGTGGGTAGTCGCAGGCCCACATCACCTTGTCGTCGCCGAAGTGGTGGAGGATGTCGAGGCCGATCTGATCGTCCTGGAACGTCACCCACACCTGGCGGCGGAACACCTCGCTCGGCGGCATGGTCAGGCCGATGCCACCGCGCTCGTCCCAGTACGACCCCATGCTGAGGAGCCGCCGGTAGCGGTAGTCCATCTCCTGCACGACCCACGGCGGCCACCCGAGCCCGCTCTCCGCCAGCACCAGCCGCACGTTCGGCCGGCGCTCGAGCACGCCCCGACCGAGCATGCCGACGATCGGGTCGAGGAACTGGTTGATGAACTCCTTGCTCGTCTCGAAGATCCGCCAGGCTTGGTCGTTGAGGCCGGTCATCATCGCCTTCGTCAGCACGAGATGGAACGAGGCGATGATCCCCGACTCGTCGATCGCGTCCCAGAACGGCAACCACTCGTCGTCGTAGATCGGGCTGCTGACTCGCGCGATGTGCATGCTCACCTGCTTGACGTCGCCCCGATCGGCGAGGCGTCGCACCTCGTCGGTCGAGCCGGCGGCATCCTCGGCCGGGAGCATCGCGACGCCGATCAACCGCTTCGGATCATCGGCGCAGAACTCGCCGAGCCAGTCGTTGTAGGCGCGGTACACGGCGAGCCGCAGCTCGGGATCGGCCACCGACAGGGCGGCGACCGGGCCGTACATCACGGTCGCCTCGATGCCGTCGCTGTCCATGTCGAGCAGACGCAGCGACGCGATCGTCGGACGCAGGATGCCCTCCTCGTCGAGGCCGGCTCGTTCGAGGGCGGTCTGGTACGACCGCTTGACGTCGTCTCTCTTGCCGCCGGCCCACCGTCCCCAGTCGTCGCCGTCGCACCGCCATGCCGACGTACCGTCAGCGAGCTCGACGACCTGTGGACCGCGCTCACGCAAGTGCGACGGGAGGCGCCGCTCCCAGAG
>DASUEW010000691.1:0-3438 GCA_036274875.1 Ilumatobacteraceae bacterium | reverse complement strand
ACGCTCCTCCACATGCAACGTGCGCGCTGAGACGCACTTACCCGCGCTCGCGATCATCATCGAGGACTCTGGCCGCGCCTCAGGTCCCCGACGACGTCTCGGACGCACCCAGCGAGTCAGAGAAGTGCTGTAGCGCGGCGCGGATGTCCGAGCCGACTCCGCCAAGACGATCGCGGCCCTTCAGGTCGAGACGAACTGGCGGATGAGCGTGCCGACCAGAGCGGGATCGCTCTTGTGAGCCATGTGGGCGTGTCCGGTGAGAGCATGGATGCGAGCGTCCGGGATCGCATTGCATGCGTTGTCGGTCGCTTTGGCCAGGTCGGGCGGTGATTCGGAGCCGGCCAGGAGCAGCGTGGGTGCCTTGATCGTGTCGAACTGGCCGGGCTCGTACACCCAGCGTTCCTCGACGTCGCACTCGCGTGGGAGGGTCCAGGCCGAGGCGATGCGGGTCGCCCAGTTGGGGTTCTGGCTGGCGCGCATGGCGGTGATCTCCTCCTCGGAGAACTCGAGGATCTCGACCAGCACGGCGACGGCTGCGGCATCGAGGTCGCCGGCGGCGATCGCGGTCTCGATCCTTTCGATCGCGCCTGGCGGGTAGGTCAGGCCCAGGCTCGGTTCGTAGAGCACGAGGTGGTGGACGTTGGTCGTGCGCGCGGCGCCGCCCATCGCGCAGTTGGCGCCGTAGGAGTGGCCGAACAGGGCGACGGGCCCCTCGGCGTCTGCTGATACGGCGTCGACGACGGCCGCCACGTCGTCGAAGTCGCGCTCGATCGTGTACGGGGCGGTGTCGGCGCTGGCTCCGAACCCGCGGCGGTCCATCGAGTAGGTGGTCAGGTCGGTGCGTAGGTCGTCGATGAGCGGGGCCAGCGTGGTGTGGTCGGCGATCGACCCGTGCACCAACACGATCGGGGGTCCTTGTCCATCGACCCAGACAGCGAGTGATGTGCCGTCCGTTGAGTGAACGTCGAATCGGTTCATGGTCTGCTTTCTGCCTTCTGCTATCGGTTGACGGTGGCCGTGCGACGGTCGAGCTCGGCGGCGAACACCGCCACCGCGTGGGCGAAGGCCTCAGGGCGCTCGGCGTAGGTCACGTGGCCACAGTGGTCGAGCTCGATCAGACGGGCGTCGCCCAACGCCGCGGCGAGCCGGTGAGCCACCGTTCGCAGCGATGGGTGACTCGTGTTGCCGGTGACGATCAGGGCAGGGATGTGCACGGCGTGCAGTCCTGCGGCCGTGACGTCGAAGGAGGGTGACCGCAGGTCGGTGAAGCCGATGTCAGCGTTGTTGCGGTAGCGATCCTTGCGCCGCTCGTCGATCGTCGACCACAAGCCTGGGCAGATGAGCGAGAAGAACGTGTCGACCGCCGCGCGTGGTCCGTCCGTGGCCAGCGCGTGTTGCACTACCGCCAGGTCGGCCATCGCATCGCGCCCGGCGTCCGCGTCGAGGCTGAACAGCGGCGGTTCGCTGAAAACCGCGCCCCGCAGCAGGTCACCATGGCGCACAGCCACCTCGACTGCGATGGCGGCCCCGCCGCTCGACCCCACGATCAGGCACGGCGCCATGTCGAGCGCTTCGATGAGGGCCGCGGCGTCGTCGGCGTGCAGTGCGTCGCTGACCGTGGCCTTGCCGCGGCCGCTGCGAGTGTGTCCGCGCCGGTCGTAGCGCACGCACGTGTAGCGATCGTCGAATCTGTCAGCCTGATCGGCCCACACGTCGGCGTTGCCGCACATGCCGTGCACGAACAGCATCGTCGGCCCGTGCCCGGTGCGCTCGTAGTAGATGTTGGTGTCGTTGACGTCGATGGTCGGCATGGTCGGCTCCTCCTGTTTCGCGGATGCTTCCTGCTCAGCAGTGTCGACCCGTCGGTGTTGCGGCGCATCGGGTGTTCGCCCCATCGCCCGCGCCAGTCAACGTGTGAGGAGGCCGTTCTCCATGGCGAACAGCGCCGCTCCCGCCCGGGTTGTGACCCCGGCCTTGGTGTAGATGTGTTCGACGTGGTGGCCGACCGTCTTGGCGGTGATCCCGAGCTTGGCGGCGACCTCTTTGTTGGCATGTCCGCTGGCGATCAGTCGCAGCACGTCAACCTCGCGTTCGGTGAGGTTCGCCGGCCGGGCGACCTTCGGGGGGCGGGTCACCTGTCCGGCGGCGGCGAGCACGGCGTCGACTTCGACCCGTCCGAATCGGCCGCTGTCGACGTCGTCGAGAAGGACGGCGGTGACATCGGCGAAGCTGAGCGCCGGACGGTGCGGTCGGTCCTCGGCCATCGCGTGGAAGGCGTCGGCAGCGGCGAGCAGGCGAGCGCTCAGGCTCAGTTGATCCCCCGCAGCGCCACGGTGATATCCCGAGCCATCGGCCCGCTCGTGATGATGGCCGGCGATCTCGGCGAACGGCTCGAGCGGGCTGCACCGGCGAAGGACGCGTTCTGTGAGATATGGATGGAGGCGAACCCGCTCCCATTCGCTGACACTCAACGGCCCGGCCTTGTCCCAGATCCCGGACGGCACAGCGACTCGCCCGACGTCATGCACCAGCGCGGCACGACCCAGCCCGACGGCGAGCGGGTCGGCCATGCCCGCACTCCGCGCTGCGTCGGTCGCGAGCCGGGCGACGCCGGTCGAGTGACCACGGAAGTACGGCGACTTGAGATCGGTGAAGTCCGCCACCGCTGTCAGCGCTCGATCGAGGTCGTCGATCACACGTCGGGGCACCGGTTCGGTGTCGAGCACCGCCCCATACGGATCGTCGCCGACCTCAGCCAGCCACCGCTGTCCTTCGGCGAGCAGCGCGTCGGTCACCGCCGGGTCATGGGCTCGACCACGCCGGTCGGTGAGCACCTGTGCTGCCGTCGCCCATCCGTCGCGACTCCACAGTTCGGCATCACGGGCGGCGCTGACGACGCGGACCGCCAACGGCACGTCTTCGCCGGAAAGGCCGTCGGGATAGCCCTTCCCGTCCCAACGCTCGTAGGCGTGCCCGAGGGCGGCGCACACCTCGTCGCCAAGCCCGAGACGGGCACCCAGTCTGGCGGCAACCTCGCAGTGTCCCGACAGGCTGCGATTCGCCGCGCCGGGGTCGGCCAGTGCCCGTACGACGCGGCCGACACGACGGTGGATGGGCAGATCCTCGGCGAGATGCCGCACGAAGTACCGCGTGCCCTCCCCGGGCTGCGCGCCGAGCATCGGCGCCATCGTGGCGTTGAAGGACAGATCGTCGCCGCCCGCCAGCGCCGCTGTCTCGGAGGCATCCGACGTGCAGCCCACGAAACGCAGGAGGGCGACGTAATACACACAAGACCGAGTCGCCAAATCCACGCCGAGAGCGTCGGCGATCGCCATCGACGTCCAGCACGTACGAAGGCCGTGTTCCATCGGTTGTCCGGTGCCGAGATCGGTTGCCAGCGACAGCGCGACCGTCAACTCGGCAAGGCGTCCCGGCGGG
>DASUEW010000690.1:0-2469 GCA_036274875.1 Ilumatobacteraceae bacterium | reverse complement strand
ACGACACCCTCGAGAGTGTCGAGCACGGCGCGCTGTCGCTCGTCGAGAGTCGCGAGGTCGAGACCGACCGAACCGGCTGAAGCGATGCTCGTCCGGACCAGATCGGTGGTAGCCGCGAGTGTCTCATCGGCGACCGCCCAGTGACCCACCGTCGGCGCCACCCGCGCACCGGTCAGCAGTTCCAGATCGTGGACGTCGACCCACCCCCGCTCGCGGATCACCCGGTCGACGGTGCGGTCGGGAGCGGCCTTCGACGCCGGCCGTACCGGGGCGACGTCGAGCACCTCGCCACCCCCGACAGTCTCGTCGCGGCCCGACTCGCGCAGCACGTAGCGATCGCCGGGCAGCAGGGGCAGGTCGACAGGCAGGTGGAGCCGGACGGTGCCAGCCGTGCCTGGCGACAACGCATCCGAACCGATCACACGCACCTTCACGGGGACCTCCCGTGACCCGATGTAGGCGAGAAAGGCACCGCGGCGCGACACATCGTGATCGAGGCCGGCCGCGCCCGTCCTGCCGGCACCGACGACCCGTTCGCTGACCACCCGTACCTCGCCGTCGCCAGAGCGGGGGGATTCGCGCCGCCCGCCGCCGGCGGTGTCGACCGTTCGGAGGTCCGTGAGCTGGTGCGACGCGGCCTTCTCGTCGAGCGCGACGGGATCGTGTTCCACGCCGAGACGGTCGACGACGCGGCCCGTGTCGCCGCCGGGCTGCTCGCCGAGCACCCGGAGGGCTTCACCGTCGCCCAGTTCCGCGACGCCACCGGAGCCAGCCGCAAGTACGCGTTGCCGCTCGTCGCCGAGCTCGACGCGCGGGCCGTCACACGGCGTCGCGGCGACGTGCGGATCGGCGGACCACACCTCCCCGAACTGAGAGACCGGGCGTGAGGTTCAGGACTTGCTACGCGCCTCGCGATAGTCCCTGGCGGCGCCGTCCAACGGTTCGATCTCGAGCGTGACACCGTCGATGGCGACGACCCGGATCTGATCGCCGGGCTCGACCGGTGTCGCGCGGTTCGTGCGCGCACGCCATCGTGCCTCGCGAACCTCCACGACGCCGTCGGGATCCACCCGCTCGACGACCCGACCGAGCTCGCCGATCATCCACTCCCGACCGATCGTCGGCGTGGCGAAGCGGGTTCGCACCATCGATGGCATGCCGACGATGAACGTCAACATGATCCCGCCGACGCCGGCGATCAGCGTGATCCACGACGGCCGCAGTGAGTTGCCGGGCAGCGGCTCGAAGAGATACCAGCTGCCGATGATCGTGAGCATCACGCCGACGCCCGTCCAGACGCGGGGCACTCCGACCTGGACGTCGACCGCGAACGCAACCATCGCGGCGATGATCAGCGCCAGTGACCAGCTGCGAGTCGGGAGCTCGGCCAGCCCATAGGCTGCCAGGATCGTTGCACCTGCACCGACCACACCGGCGATGCCGACGCCGGCGGTGTAGAACTCGAACACGAGCAGCGCCAGCCCGATGAGCAGCAGGAGGTAGGCGACGGCGGGGCTGGCGACGGTGTGGAACAGCTGCTCGACGAGGCCGAGCTTCGAGAACCGGGTGACAGCGATCGTGTCACGTTGAACCGTTCCGTCGTCCGTCACGACCTCGGTCGTCGTGTCGAGAACGACACCGCCCTCCTCGTACCCGTCGAGCGCGTCGAGCATGTTGGGGACGGTCGCGATCCCCTCGTCGGACACGCGCTGCTTGAACACGTCGAGGCTCCGAGCGTCGGACAGCCCGAGCGAGTCGCTGCGCAGCGAGTCGGCGGCGATGCCGAAGTCGATCGTTGCGTCGGCGAGCTCGAGCGGCGGTCCGGTGAACCCGACCCGAGCGCCGGGGGCCATACCGGTGACGTCGGCAACGGCGAGGATCTGCGCGGGGGTGCCGTAGAGACGTGCGGCACCCGCTGGCCCGACCCAGACACCGATCGGCAGCGGAGCGTCGGCAATGCGCTGCAACAGTTCGGCCATCACGTCGTCACTGACCGTGGCCCCCCGGGAGTTGACCTGGAGCACCAGCGCCTGCGCCCCCTGCTCGTCGGCCCGTTCGATCGCCTCGCCGATCGCGTCGACGATGATGTCGTCGAACAGCCCACTGACCTGCAGAACGTCGACCGGGCCCACCGCCCCGTCGTCCTGCGCCGACACCGCGCCGCCGGCGGACAACGACGACGAGAGCGCCGCGATGGCCGTCCCGGCGAGGAGGCCGATCAGTAGTCTGCGCAAAGGTGCCTCCGGAGAGCGTGAGTCGAAGTGGCGATCAGGTGGCTGATCCGTTGCCGACATTGATCGCCACCAACGTCGTGGTGGTGGCTGGCAAGGGGGGAGTCGGCAAGACCACGGTAACGGCTGTCCTCGCGCGCGCTGCAGCCGACGCCGGTCGCCGCGTCCTCGCCGTCGAGCTCGACGGGAAGCCCTTGCTCGCCGACCTGCTCCCGGGCATCGACGTCCGCTCGATCTC
>DASUEW010000689.1:0-6688 GCA_036274875.1 Ilumatobacteraceae bacterium | reverse complement strand
GCACCACGATCGGACCGCGACGATGACGACTCCCCGCGAAGTCACACCGAACGCTCGCCCGCTCCACGAGGATCCCGCGATCCACGCCAGGCGGTGGTTCTTGCTGGGTGTGATGTGCCTGTCGTTGGTGATGGTCGTGATGGGGGTCTCCGGGCTCAACACCGCGATCCCGTCGATCCAGCGCGACCTCGAGTCGACCGCCACCGACCTGCAATGGATCTTCGACTCGTACGCGATCGTGTTCGCCGGGCTCCTCCTCACGGCCGGCGCGCTCGGCGACCGGTTCGGCCGCAAGCGGGCGCTGGTGTTCGGGCTCGCCGTGTTCGGGCTCGGCGCGGTCATCGGCACGTTGGCCAGCACCTCACCGGTCCTCATCGTCAGCCGGAGTGTGATGGGGTTGGGCGCCGCGTTCGTGATGCCGTCGACGCTGTCGTTGCTGACGTCGATCTTCCCGCCGCACGAACGACGCAAGGCGATCGCGCTGTGGGCCGGCTTCGCAGGCGCGGGCGGCGCGCTCGGCCCGCTGATCGTGGGGTTCCTCCTGACGGACTGGTGGATCTTCCCCGCGCACTGGTGGGGCTCGGCGTTCGTCGTCAACATGGTCGCCGCCGCCGTCGTGCTGGTGGTGGTCGTCGTCCTCGCGCCGGAGAGCAAGGACGAGCAGGTCACACCACTCGATCCGATCGGAGCGGTTCTGTCGATCGTCGGTTTGGCAGCGCTGTTGTTCGCGATCATCGAAGGCCCGACCAAGGGCTGGTCGAGCACGCCGGTCGTGGGCGGCTTCATCGTCGGCGCCGTCGGCCTCGCCGCGTTCGTCTGGTGGGAGTTCCACACCGATCACCCGATGTTGCCGATGACGTTCTTCCGCCAGCGCGGGTTCTCGCTCGGGAGCGGCGTCATGACGTTCGCGTTCTTCGTGATGTTCGGGTTCTTCTTCCTCATCGGCCAGTACGTCCAGTTCGTGCGCGGCTACTCGCCACTCGAGGCCGGCTTGGCGCTGATGCCCTTCGCGTTGATGCTGATCCTCGTCGCGCCGCGAAGTGCGATGCTCGGCGAGAGGTTCGGGCTGACCAGGATCGTCGTCACCGGCTTCACGGGCATCTCCGTGGGATTCGTGCTGTTCTCGCTCCTGGGGCCCGACTCGTCGTACTGGAGGATCCTGGCCGGCTTGGTCGTGCTGGGTGGTTCGATGGGGATCACCGCCGCGCCGGCGACCGGCGCCATCATGTCGTCGGTGCCGCTCAACCGGGCAGGCGTCGGGTCGGCGGTCAACGACACCTCGCGCGAGGTCGGCGGTGCGCTCGGCATCGCGGTCCTCGGCTCGATCGCGACGTCGTCGTACCGCAACGGGATCGACGTGTCGGCGCTCCCCGCGAGCGCCGCCGACGCGGCCGGGGAGTCGATCGGAGCTGCCGTGCAGGTGGCGGGCAAGCTTCCGGGTCAGCAGTCAGCCGCACTGGTCGACAGTGCCGGCAGGGCGTTCACCGATGCGTTGAACACGACGATGGCGGCGGGAGCCGTCGTGGCGATTCTCAGCGCGATCGGCGTGTACGTGGTGGGCCGTCGCGACCGTCGACGCGCCGCTGCCGGCACCGCGGAACGCGCCGCCGCCGACATCACCGGCGGGGTCACCACGTGAACCACGCGCAGCTCGACGTCGATCCGAGGGTCGAGCGCTCACGGCGGGTGATCCTCGAGGCGACGCTCGACGAGCTCGGCGACGTCGGGTATGGCGCGATGACCATCGAATCGGTCGCGCGACGCGCCGGTGTCGGCAAGGCGACGATCTACCGCCACTGGCAGGGCAAGCTCGATCTTCTCGGTGACGCGCTCGAGACGCTGAAGCGCCCGATCGCGCCGCCGACCGGGGGTTCGGCGCGCGAACGCATCGTCGGACTGCTCGAGGCGCTCGTCGACACGCTCGGCGAGTCGCGGTGGTCGAAGTGCATGCCGGCGCTCATCGATGCTGCGGCCCGAGACGACACGGTCCAGCGGTTCCACCACCAGTTCGTGGCCGCCCGCCGTCAGATCATGGTCGACCTCATCGCCGAGGGGGTCGCCGCGGGAGAGCTGCCCGCCGACCTCGACCCCGTGTTGACGTCGGAGGTGCTCGCCGGACCGGTCTTCTACCGACGGCTGATGACCGGTGAACCGTTCCCTCCTGCGCTCGCCCGTCAGATCGTCGACCTCGTCCTGCCAGAGCACCGTTCTCGTGAAGTTTCGGCGCCGTAGCGGCGCCGAAACTTCACGAGTTCGGGGTTGTCGCAGCCGAATCGGCACCAGCAAGGTCGCGCTTGCCGGCGCGGCTGGCGTGGGCGGCGTGGCCCAGGATGTTGCGGGCCATCGACGAGACCTGCTCGACGCTGCGCGCGGTGTAGACGTCGGCACGCGTCTCGTGGGCCTCGGCCGAGCCGGGCTCGTACAGCACGGCGAACTCGACGAGGTGGCAGGCGAGGCGATGGTCGCCGGCCGCGGCGAGGTCGCGTGCGCGGGCGAGCACGCGCTCGAGCCCGCCCGCGAGCTCGACCCACGCCCTGGCCTGCTCGGCGCGCGGCGCCGGCAGCAGGTTGTCGGGCTCGCCGTCGTACCAGCCGCCGTAGCGGCGCCACACGTTGCGCACGATGAACTGCGGATGGTCGTACACCGGCTGCAGGTACGGCAGGTCGCGCAGGTGCTCGGGTACCTCCACCTCGTGGAGGACCCGGTCGAGCGTGACGCCCTGGTTCATCAACGTCAGCGTCTGAGTCTCCAGCGAGTCGAGCAACTCGGCGGTGTCGGTGAGTGCGCGCCGCACCCGATCGGCGCCGAAGATCGGAAGACCGTGACCGGACAACATCACCTCGGCACCGCACGCCGCCATGTGGCGCAGCGCCACCGCCCAGTCACTGGCGAACCGCTGCACCTTCTGCGGGTTGCCCGCGTTGGGCACCGCCCAGATGAAGAGGTCGCCCGGGTGGAGCACGGCGAGCTCCGGAACCCACGTCCACGTCGCATCGTCGGTTTCCCCACGGGCATGGTGCAGCTCGAACGTGAGGTCGCCGCGCGTGAACGTCAGGTGGTCGGAGTAGGTGACGTCGGGGTAGCGGTAGGTGCCCGGCCACGTGAAGTTGTCGACCGGGAGCGCGAACTGGCGCTGGTTGATCGCCGTGTTCCAGCCGAGCGTGCGCTCGTAGCGGCGAAAGTGGTCGGGGAGGTCCTCGTGCGCGTACACCGTCGGCGGCGCCCACCCCTTCTCGGCTGCTTCCGCCTCGAAGCGCCTCGTGCCGAAGACGTGGTCGATGTGGTGATGGCTGTAAACGGCCGCCGCGAGCGGATCGTCGGGACGCCACGCGCGTACGACGTCATACAGGTGGTCGCTGTCGAACTCGCCGCCGGTGTCGAGCATCACGAGACCGTCCGCCGAGTCGATCGCGTTCACCGACGCGACCGAGATGAACGTCAAGATGCCGGGCGCGATCTCCTCGGCCGCGCGTCCGAGCGCCGGCCGCACCGGGTGCTCGTCGCCGACGAGATCGCCTTCGCCGTTCCAATGCCGCTCCGCCATCTCTCGAATACCGCCGGCCTGGATCGAGTCACCCATGCCGCGGGATCGTACGCTTGGGCCATGAGCGCTCAGCACGTGGACGTCACCCGTGACGGCGACATCGTCACGGTCACCCTCAATTGGCCGGAGAAGCGCAACGCCCTCGCCGCCGACGTGATGCGCGAGCTCACGGAGGCGCTCCGCGAGGTCGGCAAGAGCGACGCGACCGGCGTGATCCTCGCCGCCAACGGACCGGTCTTCTCAGCCGGCCACGACTTCGGCGACATGAAAGGCGCCTCGCTGGCCGACGCCCGCGAGCTCCTCGACGTGTGCACGACGATGATGAACACGATCCAGGAGATCCCCCAACCGGTCGTCGCCAAGGTCCACGCCCTGGCCACCGCGGCCGGCTGCCAGCTCGTCGCCTCGTGCGACCTGGCGATCGCCGCCGAGAGCGCTGGTTTCGCGATCCCGGGTGGGAAGGGCGGAGTGTTCTGCCATACGCCGCTCGTCGCCGTCGCCCGCAACCTCGGCCGCAAGCGGGCGTTGGAGATGGCGCTGACGGGCGACGTGATCTCGGCGACGACAGCCGCCGAGTGGGGGCTGATCAACCGTGCGGTGCCCGACGACGAGCTCGACGCGGCCGTCGCCGACCTGATCCGGCGCGCGACGCGGGGGAGCGTGCTGTCGAAGGCGCTCGGCAAGCGCGGCTTCTACGCGCAGGTCGACCTGCCGCAATCGGAGGCATACACGTACGCGATCGAGCTGATGGCGTCGAACGTCGTGACGCCCGACGGTCAAGAGGGGATCAACTCGTTCCTCGAGAAGCGCAAGCCGAACTTCACGCAGCGAGCGCCTCACGCAGACGAAGCGTGACCCGATCTCGGCGGTTGCGGATCGTGCGGGTGCTGACCTGGAGGTCGCGGGCGACCTGACCGGGTGAACCAGTCCGCAACAGGTGGCGGACGAGTTCGAGGTCGTCGGCCGGGACGCCGGCGGCCCGGGCGTCGGCCAGCACCCGGGCCAGCTCCTCGCAGGCCGACACGCTCCGCGCGTCGGGCATCCCGGTCGCCCGTGCAGGGTCGAACGTCACCTCGGTCGACGACAGGCGGCGGCCCGGCCGGCAGAAGCAGGCGTGGTCGGCGTCGTCGATCAGCGCTGCGGCCAGGCATGCCGGCCGCCGGTTCGGGGCGAACGTGCGGATCGCGATCCACGCCGCGGCGACGAGGTGTTCCAGCATGTCGTCGCCGGAACGGGCGTAGCGCCGGCGCACGAGGGCGAGCAGTCCGGGCAACACGCGCTGGAGCACGATCCGGGCGGCCAGCTCGTCGCTCGCGGCGCGGCTGACGAGCCGCCGCAGCACCGCATCGGTCTCGTCGGTGGCCGTGGCACGAAAGCCGGCCAGCGCCAACAGCTCGTCGAGATCCTCGAAGTCGACATCGGTGACGGCCCACGCGCGAGCACGTTCGACGACTCGCGGCCGGTAGCGCAGTCGATCCCACTCCCATTGGAGCCGGGCCGCGACGCCTGGTCGTGTCGGTCGTGTCGTCGATGGCGGTCGTGTCATGCCGGGATCGTGCGCCTCGGTGTTCACAGCGGGTCTCACAGGACCTGGTCACAGCGCTGCCCGCCGGCCCCGGATGCACGCCCTGGACGAGGCTTCCGCAACCGGGTCCGAACGACCCACAGGTCGGTGTGCAACTCGATCGACCGACCCGCCTCGTCGTGGCCGGGCCGGACGGCGCCGCCCACGAGCTGTGGCCCGACCCAACCTCGACCACGGTCGGCGACCTCGCGCGTGCGGCCGGCGTCGACCCTGGAGCAGGTGTGTGGATCGATGGCGTCGGGTTCGAACCGGCGACCAAGCTCGCCCGGACGCCGGTGCGAACCGGGAGCCGTGTCGACGGAAGCAGCGGCATGCGCCGCCGCGACGAAGCACCGTTCGGGACCCTGGTGACCGTCGTGCAGGTCGCGGGACCGGCCGTTGGGCCGCCGGTCTGCCTCGGCCCCGGTCGGCACCTCGTCGGCCGCGCCCCTGGTGCCGCGGTCCGTGTCGCCGACCCGCGCGTCGAGCCGCACCACGCGGTGCTCGACATCGGTGTCGACGGCGCGGCGTCGATCCTGCAGCTCGCCGGTCGGGTGCCGATCATCGTGGGTGAGGCGGCGGCCGACGGCGAGACGGCCGTGCCCCACCACGTGACGTTCGAGCTCGGTGCCAGCCGCCTGCTGATCGCTGGTCCGCCGCCGCAGCCCGGGATCGCCGCGACCAGTCGGTCGGACGCAGATCCCTGGCGGCGCCGCGTGCTGCGCCGTCCCCGCCGGGCGGCCACCACTCCCGTCGCACCGGTCATGCCACCACCCGCTCCTCCCGAGCCGTCGGTCGGTGGCTGGGGTGCCACCGGTGCAGTCGTCAGCCTCGTCGGATCCGTCGCGGTCGCCGTAGTCCTGCGCCAACCGTTGTTCGCGTTGCTCGGCGCTGTCGGCGCGATCGCCTCGCTCGGGGCGGCGGGCACCGGACGAGCACGCGCGGCGCGGAGCCGCCGTCGTCGCCGCCGTCGCGACGCCGAGGCGTGCGCCCGGTTCGCGATCGAGGTGGCCGCGAGTGCGGCACAGCTGCGTGAGTGCGCCATCGCCGAAGCCGTCGGGAGATCGCGATTGCTCGCCGACCCGGACGCCGCGGATCTCTGGTCGCGGCGACCTGTTCACGGCGACGCATTTCGCGTCGTCGTTGGTTGGGGTGCGTCGAGGTGCGCGATCCCGCTCGGCGTCGACACGGACGTGCTTCGTGGCGACCTGCTCCCGGTCGTCGAGGCGGCGTCGGTGCTGCGCGATGTGCCGATCGAGGTCGACCTCGCGTCCGAGGCCTCCGCCGCGATCGCGATCGTCGGCGACGACGCGTGCGCCGTCGCTCGATCGCTCGTCGTGCAACTCGCGGTCCAGTGCGGTCCCGCCGACTGGCGGCTCGTCGTGATCACCGACGACGTCACGCGCTATCGCTGGGCCGAGTGGCTCCCGCATGCGGTGATCGGTCCCGATGTGAGATTGGTGTTCGACCACGCCGCGCCACTACCGCTCGCCGAGACGCTCGAGCGGCTCGAGCGGCTCGACGAGCAGGCGCGCCGTATCGTGGTGCTCACCGACGTACCGGCCGAGCTGGCGACCCGC
>DASUEW010000688.1:0-3422 GCA_036274875.1 Ilumatobacteraceae bacterium | reverse complement strand
CGACCATCGAATCGTCGACCATCGAATCGTCGACCATCGAGTCCTCGACCATCGAGTCGTCGACCATCGAATCGTCGACCATCGAGTCGTCGGTCACGTCGGGTTGGGTGGCCGGGGCCGGGTCGTCGCTGTCGTCGCCACAGGCGGTGAGCACCATCGCACCCGCAAGGAGCACGCCGGCGATCGTTCGGTTGGGTCTGTTCATTCACGTTGCCTTTCTTCAGGGCCGTTCATCCGGCCGTTTCATCCGCTCACCCGGACCCGCCGCGTGTGCCAGCCGGTCGCGCCGTCCGGCGCCGGACTCGTGACGTCACCCGTCTGGACATCGCCCTGGGTGTCGGTCGCACGAACGCTGATGGCGTGGTCGCCGGGTGTGGCATCCCACTCGTACAACCACTGCACCCAGGTGTTCTCGCTGGCCACGTCGCCCAACCGGCACTGCTGCCACTCACCGTCGTCGACTCGGACCTCGACCGCGCTGACACCGCGCGACGGTGCCCACGCGACGCCCGCGATCGCCGTCCGCCCGGCGGCGAGACGGTCACCACCGCCGGGGACGTCGATCCGCGACATCGTCTTGATCGGGCCGTCCTTCGCCCACCCTCGAGAGATCCAGTAGCCGTCGAAGGCATCCCACGTCGTGAGCTCGATCTCCCGCAGCCACTTGGTCGCCGAGACGTAGCCGTAGAGGCCGGCCACGACGAGTCGAGCGGGGAAGCCATGGCGTGTCGGCAGCGGTTCGCCGTTCATCGCATAGGCGACCAGCGCGACCCGCCCGTCGCCGGCGACGTCGGTCGGGAACCCGGCTGTCCAACGATCGACGGATCGTCCGACGACCTGGGTCGCCTCGTCGCGCACTCCCGCACGATCGAGCAGGACGGCGAGCGGAACGCCCTGCCACACGGCGTTGTCGACGAGGTTGCCTCCGACCTCGTTCGACACGCACTGCAACGTGACGGTCTCCTCGACCGCCTCGAGCGCCAACAGCTCGTCGTACGTGAGCGAGAACGGCCGGTCGACCAGGCCGGTCACGTCGAGCCGCCATGCCCCCACATCGACCTGCGGGGTGACCAACGCGGTGTCGATCCTGTAGAAGTCGGTGTTCGGCGTGATGTAGGGCGACAACCCGGGCACGGCGAACGACTCGGACGGTACGGATCGCGACGACGAGACGCGAGGGATGGTGACGCTGCGGCGTGCCGCCTCGGACGTCGACGACGAGCGCAGGCGCCGCCCGAGCATCGCCGTCGAGGCGGCGCCGACACCGAGCACGGCCGCCCCGACGAGGAACTCGCGTCGCCGCGGCCGACCGATCTCCATCGGCGACGCGGGTGCGGCGACGATCCTCGGACCGTCTGCCACACCATTGTCGACGGGATCAGCATCGACGGGATCAGCATCGAAGCCGTCGACGACTCGTCGCCCGGCGAGCCGGAGCAGGACGGCGAGCGACCCGATCCCGGCTGCCACCGCGGTGACCGCCGCCGCGATCCCGGTGCCGGTCGAACCCAACGGGTCGCGAAGGTACGCCCACAGCCCAACGATCCCGAATGCGACGAAGCCGGTGATGCCGACGAGGAAGCGGCGGGCTGCCACGGTCCCCGACACGGCGCCGAGGAGCAATGACGTGATGACGATCCCCACGACGAGTGCCGGCTTGTCGTTGGTCCCGAACAGTTCCACCGCGAGGTCCTTGAGCGACGCCGCGAAACGATCGATGAACTCGGTCCCGACCGCTGTGACCAGCGACGGACCGGGTCCGGGCAAGCCGGTGATCGCTTCTCCGACGCCCAACGCGACAGCGGCGCTGACGACGCCGGCGGTCGCCGCGGCACCTCTCGAGACTCTGGGTTGGGAGGGCTCCTTCACGGGATCAACCCTGCAAGCCGCCGCTCACATCGGAGCAACGAGGCGCACAACGATCTCGAAACTCGGCGCCGGGCACTGGGCGACCGCTCGCCGTCGCCGTACGCTCGGTCCATGTCGTCGACGATCGCAACGGCAACCGTGCTCGTGGTGGACGACGAGCCGATGGTCCGCGAGGTCGTCGCTCGCTATCTGGAGCTCGACGGGCTGCGTGTGGAGCAGGCGGCCGACGGGACCGCGGCAGCTGAGTGGCTGACGGACCACCGCCCCGACCTCGTCGTGCTCGACATCATGCTCCCGGGCGTCGACGGGCTGAGCATCCTGCGCCAGCTGCGGGCCGCCGGCGACGTCCCCGTGATCCTGCTCACGGCTCGCGCCGACGAGATCGATCGTGTGCTGGGTCTGGAGCTCGGCGCCGACGACTACGTCGTGAAGCCGTTCTCACCGCGCGAGCTCGCCGCCCGGGTGCGAACCGTGCTGCGCCGGGTCAACGCACCGGCGGCTGACGGACGGGCGATGGTCGACTTCGGTCGGCTGCGCATCGACCCGGGAACCCGCGACGTCACCGTCGACGGCGAGGGCGTGGAGCTCACGCCCAAGGAGTTCGACCTCCTCTACACCCTCGCCCGCTCGCCGCGGCAGGTGTTCTCCCGCCGCCAGCTGCTCGCCCAGGTGTGGGACTCGGCGCCCGAGTACCAGGATTCGGCGACGGTCACGGTGCACGTCGGACGTCTCCGCCAGAAGCTCGAGGACAACCCGGACAACCCGCGCTGGATCACCACCGTGTGGGGCGTCGGATACCGGTTCGAGCCGTAGCGATGTCTGCCATCCACACCCCCAACCCCGGTTTGTGTCACCGCAATCGGCGTCGTTCGCCGGTATCGGTGACACAAACACGGTTCGCGGCAGGTTCGGCCGTGCTCGCGGTGTCGTGGCGCGAGGCGCTCGCCGACAAGCCGCTCGGCGCGGCCGTCGCGCTCGCCGCGCTCGCCGGCGGCACCGTCGTCGCCGCGTTCGTGCTGCGCCGCCTGATGCGGCACGCCCGATCGCTCATCCACCAGGTGCTCGCCGTCACGCTCGTGGCGCTCGCGATCGGGGCGATCGCCGCCGTGCTGCTCGCCCGGTTGATGGTTCTCGACTCGGCCGAGCTGGCGAAGGTGGCCGGCGTGCTGGGTGTGACGGCGGTGTTCGCGACGCTGCTCGTCGTCATCGCCTCGGCGCCTCTCGGGCGCGACGTCCGCAGCCTCGAGGCGACGGTGCGCCAGATCGAGGACGGTGATCGCTCGGTGCGCACCGACATCGCCCGCGCCGACGAGCTCGGCCACGTCGCCCACGCTCTCGACCAGCTCACCACCCGTCTCGACACGCTCGAGCTCGAGCGCGCCGGCTTCGAGGCGGAGCGGACGGCCATGATGTCGAGCGTCGGCCACGACCTGCGCACCCCGCTGGCAGCGCTCCGCGTGGCAGTGGAGGCGCTGGCCGACGGGATCGCACCCGACCCCGATCGGTACCTTCGATCGATGAGGCGCGACGTCGAGGCGTTGTCGGCACTCGTC
>DASUEW010000687.1:0-2928 GCA_036274875.1 Ilumatobacteraceae bacterium | reverse complement strand
ACTGTTCGTGCGCGGCGACCTCGATGTCGCCGTAGGCGTCGAGTTCGCCCACGCCGTCGACGAACGGCTGGCGGGCGACGGTTCAGTGACCCAAGTCGTGATCGATCTCGGTGGGGTGGACTTCATCGACTCGAGTGGGCTTCGCGCGCTGTTGCAGCTGACGCAGAACCACGGCGAGCGCGTGCAGGTCGGCACGATCTCTCCCGCCGTCCAGCGGCTGCTCGAGCTCACGGGCACGCTCGAACACTTCCGCCCCGGCGGAACCGAACGTGATGACTGACGGTGAGCGGGCAGTGGCGCCGCATCGATCCTCGTCCAGATCGATGGTCGTCTACGACCGCAAGGCCACCAGTGTGGGTGAGGCGCGTTCATGGATCGAGGCGTTCCTCGCCGAGCGCGCGATCGGGAACCCGGTGTGCGACGACGCCCAGCTCGTCGTCAGTGAGCTGGTGACGAACGCCTTGATGCACGGTGACGGGGCGCTCGTCCTGCGGGCGTCGATCAGCGACTCGACGGTGCAGGTCTCGGTCACCGACTCCGGCGACCAGTTGCCCGAGGTGCTCCCGGTCCACCCGTCACGCGTCGGTGGCCTCGGCCTCATCGTGGTCGATCGAATCGCCTCCGACTGGGGAGTCTCACCGTTCCCGGGCGGCAAGACGGTCTGGGCCGCGCTCTCGCTGTCGAGCTGATCCCTCGACGCATCCGCACAACAGGCCGCCTCGGCGTCAGCACACGGCGCGCACGGCCGGGTAGGGGTTCACCGCTGCACCACCGCCGGGGTGGATCTCGAAATGGAGGTGGTTGACGCCTGCGTTGCCCGTCGCCCCGACATAGCCGATCGTCTCACCCTGGCTCACCGAGCGGCTCGAGCCCTCCCAGGAGCTCAGGTGGGCATAGAAGTACTTCGTCCCGTTGTTGCCGCTCAGCCAGATCGAATTGCCACCCAGGCGCGTCGTCTTGAAGTTCACGCTGCCCGACACGACGGCCACGAGGGGCGTGCCACTCGCCGCCATCATGTCGACGCCTTGGTGGCTGCGTCCACCCGATCTCGGTGCCCCCCAGGTGTCGGCGAACGCTGTCGAACCGGCGACCGGGCAGGACATACCGTCGCCGCTGACCGCTGGCGGAGGTGCAACCACCGGGGCTGGAGCAGGTGCGTCAACCGGTGAGTCAGCCGGTGCGTCGCCGGGTCCAGACGTGTCGTCACCGGGAGGCGTAGCGCCCGCCGGGGCCGCGGTCGGCTGCGCCACCGCCGCCGGCGCGTCGCCGGTCGACGAGCTCGCCGCCGCCGCGATCTGCGCCTGACGCTCGTTCTCGGCTGCGATCTCACGCTCCCGCTCCCGCCGTTGCGCGGCGAGCGCGGCCTGCACGCCTTCGTCGTGCAGGCGCTGCTCCTCGATCTCCTGCAGCAGCACGATCTCTTCCTCTGCCCGGCGCCGCAGCTCGTCGAACTCCTCGCTGGCCTCCTGCGCCTCGCGTTGTTGGTCCTCGAGGCGCCCGCGTGTCTCATCGAGCTCACGACCGACCTCGGCGAACTCGTCGAGCGTCACCGCCGACGAATCCGTGGCGACGGCGAAAAGCACGTCGGCGGCTGCGGCGTCGTTCGCCCCCTCCACACCGGCGAGCAGCGGGTTCTGACTGACGCCAGAGCTCACGAACTTGCGCACCGCCATCTCCTCGAGGTCGGCGCGCAGGCCAGCCACCTCGGATTCGAGCGATTCCAACTTGGCGTTCGTCGATTCGATCTCGACCGCCAGCTGATCGATGCGCGACTCGGCGTCGAACATCGCCTGGGCCGCAGCGTTCGCCCGATCGCGGGCGGCTTGGATCTCGCGTGCAGCGCGCTCGGCCGCGGTGTCGGAGTCCTGGGCGTCGAGTTTCCCGACTGACACGCCTCCGAGCGACGTCGCCACGGTCGCGAGCGCCACGAGCGCGGCACTCACACGACGCGCGCGACACGACCTCGACTTCAACAGCACGGTGAGACTCTAGGGTCCGCGGCGCCCAACGTGACAGTCGGGTTACGACGTGATCGGGGAACGACCCGTCCCGACCCCGACCGCGGCCATGTTGCACTCCGGCCGCTCAGTCCGGGTACGTCCAGTCCGGGCGCTTGTGGGCGTGCCTCGTCGCGTACACCACGATGCCGTCGTCACCGATGTCGGCGATCAACGGCACCAGCACCGGCCGTGGTCGCGTCACACGGCGCTCGAGGTGGCCGGCGAAGTCCTCGGGGAACGCGCGCAGCAGGCTCGACACGACCTGCTGCTCCTCGGTGCCGAGGTAGCAACGGTTCGCATCGGTGACGGTGCGGAGCAACGCGTTGAGCGAGGCCAGGTCGTCGTCGTGGCCGCGGCCCTGCTCGATCGCGGCCAGGTGTTCGGTGATCGCCAACGAACCCTGCTTGCACGGAGGGCATTGCCCGCACGACTCGACCGACAGGAAGCGGCTGTACTCGCGGGCCACGCTCACCATGTCGGCTCTGTCGTCGTAGACGGCGAAGCCGGCGGCACCGAGCCCAGTGCCGCGAGCCTTGAAGTCCTCGTAGCTGAGCGGCACGTCGAAGTCGCCGGCGGTGAGCACCGGATTCGAGATCCCCGAGAACGCGGCCTTGAACCTGCGCCCGGGGCGCGGGCCACCACATCGCTCCAGCAACTCGGCGAACGGTGTGCCGAGCTCGACCTCGTGCACGCCGGGACGCTGGACGTCGCCGACGACGGTGGCGACGATCGTGCCCGGCGACTCATCGGTCCCGAACGTGCGGTACCACGTCGGCCCGTTGGCGAGCACATGAGCGACGGCGGCGAGCGTCTCGACGTTGTTGACGACGGTCGGGTTGCTCGACGGTTCGTCGTCGCCCCGTGACGACCCGGATTCCCAACCCATCGACACGGTCGCGAACAGGCCGTGCTGCCACGGCGGCAGGAT
>DASUEW010000686.1:0-6558 GCA_036274875.1 Ilumatobacteraceae bacterium | reverse complement strand
GCTCGGACACAGCCAGATCATTCCCACGTGCCGTCGATCCGAACCTCAGTCGGACAGGCGCCTGTAGGCCGGGCGGATCACCTCGTCGACGAGCCGTGTCCGCTGCTCGTACGGGGCGAAGGCGCTGTTGGCGGCGTTCGTCACGAGCGAGGCGATCTCGATCCACGAGAGCTCGAAGGCCGTGGCGACGGCGAGCAGCTCCGACGACGGCGAGACTCCGCTCATCAGCCGGTTGTCGGTGTTCACGCCGACGTTGAAACCCGCTCTCAGGAATGGCCCGATCGGGTGGGCGGCGACGGCGGGTACGGCGCCGATCTGGACGTTGCACGTCGGCGCCATCTCGAGGTGGATCCGGTGGTCGAGCACGTGGCGGGCGAGCGGGCCGAGTCGCAGGTCGCCGTCGTCGCCGATCGACGTGTCGGAGACCAGCCGGACGCCGTGACCGATGCGGTGGGCTCCGTGCGCGATGGCGTCGGAGATCAACTCGAGATCGGGCGGCTCGCTGGCGTGGATGGTGATGTTGAGGTGACGTTGGCGGGCGTACGCCAGTGCGTCGGCGTGCAGCGATGGCGGCCAGCCGGTCTCGGCTCCGGCGAGGTCGAACGCGACCACCTTGTCGTCGATCTGGCGCCGGGCGTCGACGAAGCGGACGATCTCCATCGATCGCAGCTCGGTGCGGATCGCACAGCAGATCGCGTTGACGGTGATCGCATGACCAGCCGCGAGCGCCTCCTCCTCTCCGCGGCGATATCCAGCCGTGACCGCTTCGGTCACTGCGTCGAGCGAGAGCCCTCTCGCCTGGTGCAGCTCGGGTGCGAACCTGACCTCGGCATACACGACGCCGTCAACAGCAAGGTCGTTGACGGCTTCGGCGGCGACGCGTTCGATGGCCTCGGCGGTCTGCATCACCGCCACCGTGTGCTCGAACGTGGCGAGGTACTGGAGGATGTCGCGCGATTCGGCGCCGCGGGTGAACCACCGCTGGAGCGAGGTCGCGTCCGACGCGGGCAGCGTCCAGCCGATCTCCTCGGCCAGCTCGAGCACGGTCGTCGGGCGCAGACCGCCATCGAGATGATCGTGCAGGAGCACCTTCGGGGCACGGCGGGCCTCGGCCGCCGTGATCACAGGCTGCCCTTGTGCCAGGGGATCCCTTCTTCGGCCGGTGGTCGCAATCGTTGGGCGCCGATCGACACGGCGACGAGCGTCACGACGTACGGCGTGACGAAGACGAGTTGGTTGTTGGGTTCCTCGGTCACGTAGAACGCCCAGTAGGCGACGACCGCGACGACCGCCGCGATGGCGGCCGCGGTCCCGCGCCGGCGCGCGATCAGCAGGGCGACGACGAGCGCCAGTCCGACCGCCGCGCCGAGCAGCAGGGCACGGACGACGAGCTCGGGGTTGGTGCGCAGCGTGATGCCCTGGGCGTAGCCGAACAGACCGGCCGCGCCGGCGGTGCCCAGTGGCCGCCAGTTGCCGAAGATCATCGTGGCCAGGCCGAGGTAGCCGCGACCGGCGACCTGGTCCTGCTGATAGCGGTTGGCGAACAGCACCAGGACGGCGCCGCCCATGCCGGCGAGACCACCGGAGATCGCCATGCCGGCGTAGCGCATCTTGTTCACCGAGACGCCGAGGGAGTCGGCGGCCGCCGGGCGTTCCCCCGCGGCACGCAGGCGCAGGCCGAACGGCGTGCGCCAGATGACGTAACCGGCGAGCACGAACACCACCGCGGTGAGTACGACATCGAGCGAGAGGTTGGCGGTCAGGCCCTTCAGGAGCGCACCGAGGTCGGAGACGAAGAACCACCCTTGCCGCTCGAACCAGCCGAACACATCGGGAGACTTCCAGCCGAACAGGTCGCCGCCCGACAGGAACGGCATCGTGAACCGCCCCATGTCGCCGCGGTTCCCTGGCGAGTTCGACACCGAGCCGCCGGGCTGGTTCGTGAACAGCTCGTTCGACATGAAGCGGGCGACACCGGGCGCGAGGATGTTGATCGCGAAGCCGGCGACGATGTGGTTGACGCCGAACGTCGTCGTCGCCACGCTCATCACGAGGCCGGCCAGAACGCCGCCGAGGATGCCGCCGACGACCGCCATCCACGGACCGAACTCCCAGCCCCACCAGCCGGCGAAGATGGTGCCCATCACCATCATCCCCTCGATGCCGATGTTGATCGTGCCGCTGCGCTCGGCGAAGATCCCCGACAGGCCGGCGAGCGCGATCGGTGCGGCGGTACGGATCGCGACACCGAACGTGCCGCTCGATGTCAGGTCGGAGTTGTCGCTGCCGATGCGGGCAATCGACATCGCAGCGATCCCCACCAGCACGTAGAAGAGCGGCAGGTACCGGGGGCTCGGCACCCACCAGCGGCTGCTCTCGACCGGTTCGACCGGCTGGAACGTGGTCACGCTCACGCGGTGGCTCCTGACCCGAGGACGGGACCCGGCGCCGGTGGGGCGTGGACGGCTCGGGCCGCGGCGGTTGCCGCGGCGGCATCACTGCGGCGCTTGACGACCTCGAAGGCGATCACGGCGGCGAGCAGGAACGAGCCCTGCAGGATCGGGCCGATCTCCTGCGGGATGCCCAACGTGCTCAGGCGTTGCGTGCCGCGCTCGATCGTCGCCCAGACGAGGGAGGCGGCGATGATGCCTGCGGGATGGTTGCGCCCGAGCAGGGCGATCGAGATGCCGGTGAACCCCACCGTCTTCGGGAACTGGTCGCCGAACTTGTAGAACTGAGGATCGGCGAGCAGGTAGTGCATGCCGATCAATCCCGCCACCGCACCCGACAGGACGATCGTCTTGAAGATCATCGCCTTCGGGTTCACGCCGGCCGCCCGCGCCGCGTCGGGGTTCATGCCCGACAGGCGCAACTCGTAGCCGAAACGGCTGCGGTTCAGCAGGAGGTGGTAGCCGATCCCGAGCGCGATCGCGAACGGCAGGAAGCCGAGCAGCCGGACACCGGGGGCGAAATGGAAGCCGGTGAGCTCGACGAGGCGGTTGAGCGACGGGATGCGGGCCGACTCGGGCAGCACCTCGGTCTGGGCGACGAGCCCTCCGGTCTCGGTCTCACGGAAGTGCTCGGCGAGGAGGAACGAGACGATGCCGGTGGCGATGAAGTTGAGCATGATCGTGGCGACCACCTCGTTCACGTTCCGGGTCACCTTGAGCACGCCGGCGATCGCCGCCCAGGCCCCGGCCACCACGACCGAGACGAACATGATCAGGGTGACGTGGAGCGGCGCTGGCAGGTCGGTCTTGGTGCCAACCCAGGCCGCGATCAGCGCGGCGAGCACGTACTGGCCGTTGGCGCCGATGTTGAACAGGTTCATCTTGAAGCCGATCGCCACCGCCACGCCGGCGATGTAGTAGGGCACGGCGCGGTTGATGATCAGCACCACCGACTCCGTCGAGTCGATCGTCTTCCACATCTCGACGAACGCCTCTTGCGGGCTGTTCCCCGAGATCAGCAGCGCGATCGACGACACGATCAGCGCCGCGACCGCGGCGACGAGCGGCGCCAGCAATGCCTTGCGCAGTCCCGGGAGCATCAGCGCACGGCTTCTTTCGCCCCCGTCATGTACGAACCGAGCTCGGACGGCGTGACCGTCGACGGGTCGAGCTCAGCCACGAGCCGGCCGCGCAGCATGACGAGGAGACGATCGGACAACCCGATCAGCTCCTCGAGATCGGCCGACACGACCAGCGTCGCCAATCCCTTCTTGCGGGCGTCGCGTAGGAAGTCCCAGATGCCCGCTTGCGCACCGACGTCGACGCCGCGGGTCGGATGGGCGGCGAGGAGCACCTTCGGATCGGCGGTCATCTCGCGGCCGACGACGAGCTTTTGCTGGTTGCCACCCGACAGCGTGAACGCCTGCACGTCGATCCCGGGAGTCCGCACGTCGAACTCGTCGACGATCACGGTGGCGCGGGCGTGGGCCGCGCCGCGGTCGATCCACACCCCTTTCGCAAACGGCTTGACGCGCTGGTGGCCGAGTGCGGCGTTCTCCCACAACGTGAACTCGAGCGCCAGCCCGTCCTTCTGGCGGTCTTCGGGGATGTACCCGATGCCGCGAGCGCGGCGCTCCTGTGTCGGCAGGTGGCTGATGTCGTCCCCCTCGAGCAGGATGGTGCCGGTCGCCGGGAGGATCCCGACGAGCGCCTTGACGAGCTCGGCCTGGCCGTTGCCCTCGACCCCGGCGATGCCGAGGATCTCGCCGCGGTGGATCGTGAACGTGGCGCCGTCGACGAGGCGGCGACCGTCGGGTTCGTCTTCCTCGGTGACGGTGAGTCCCTCGACCTCGAGTGCCGGAACGGCGGTGACGGTGCTCTCGCGGATCTCGGGGCTCGGCAGCTCGCTGCCGACCATCATCTCGGCGAGATCCCGCGCCGTGACGGAGCTGGGATCGGGCACCTCGCCGACCGTCTTGCCATCGCGGATGACCGTGATCGCGTCGGCGTACTTGAGCACCTCGTCGAGCTTGTGCGTGATGAAGATCACCGTCGCGCCGCCGGCGGTGAGCTCGCGGAGCGATGCGAAGAGCTCGTCGACCTCGTGGGGGACGAGCACCGCCGTCGGCTCGTCGAGGATGAGGATGCGGGCGCCGCGGTAGAGGATCTTGAGGATCTCGCAGCGCTGCTTCTCGCCGACGCCCAAGTCGGCGATCAGGGCATCGGGGTCGAGCTCGAGACCGTAGCGCCGGCCGAGCTCGCGCAGCCGGACGCGAGCGCCCTTGGAGTCGAGTCGGAAGAACTTGCCGGGCTCCTGGCCGAGCACGATGTTCTCCCACACGGTGAGGTTGGCGGCGAGCATGAAGTGCTGGAACACCATGCCGATGCCGTCGGCGATGGCGTCCTTCGGCGAGCGGAAGTGCCGCTCGATGCCGTTCACCTGGATCGTCCCCTCGTCGGGACGATGGGCGCCGTACAGCGTCTTCATCAGCGTCGACTTGCCGGCGCCGTTCTCACCGACGATCGCGTGGATCGTCCCCGGACGCACCGAGAGGTTGACCCCGTCGTTGGCGACGACCCCGGGGAACCGTTTCACGATGTCACGCAGCTCGATCGCAAGTGGCACCGTCGTCGTGACCGTGGACATCACCGTGCTTTTCTAGCCGATACGACCACGTCGTCCGGTACATGCGAGTGCGCCCGTCCGGAACGGACGGGCGCACTCGATCGAGCTCGATCGACGAGCTAGATGTTCGTATCGATCACGGGGCGGTCGGGACTTCGATCTCGCCGCTCTTGATCTGCTCGGCGTAGTCGTCGATCTGATCGGCGATGTCGTCGATGAAACCACCGGTGGCCGAATACCCGACGCCGTCGGCAGCGAGGTCGAAGACCTGGACGCCCGCCGAGAACGAGCCCTCGGCGTACGCCTTGACGGTCTCGTACACAGCAACCTCGACCCTCTTCAGCATCGACGTGAGGATGTACGGCTGGAGGTCGGCGCTGACCAGGTTGTACTGGTCGGAGTCGACACCGATCGCCCACACCTCACCGGGTGCGCCGGCTTCGCGGGCGGCCTCGAACGCACCGAGACCGGACCCGCCGGCGGCCGAGTAGATCACGTCGGCGCCGGCGCCGTACTGGGCCGCGGCGATCTCTTTGCCCTTGGCGGGGTCGTTGAAGCCCGAGAAGTCCGGCGGCTGCGAGATGTAGTTCACCAACACCTCGATGTCGGGGTTGGCGGCCGTCGCGCCGGCGACGAAGCCGGCCTCGAACTTCTTGATGAGGTCGTTCTCGACGCCGCCGATGAAGCCGACCGTGCCGGTCTGGCTCTTCAACGCCGCGGCCACCCCGACCAGGAACGAGCCCTGCTCCTCGGCGAACACGAGCGAGGCCACGTTCGGCAGGTCGACGACCGAGTCGACGATCGCGAAGGACGTGTCCGGATTCGCCGTGGCTCCTGCGGTGATGGCGTCGCCCCACAGGAAGCCGACACCGATCACGAGGCCGTTGTCCTGGGAGATGAGACCGTCGAGGCGCTCGGCGCGGTCGGCGTCACCCGTCGGGGTCGACTCGCTGGCGGTGATGCCGAACTCTTCGACGGCCTGGTCGAGGCCGGCGGCGGCGGCATCGTTGAACGACTTGTCGCCGCGGCCCGTGACGTCGAACAGCAGGCCGACGTTGAGGTTGACGTCGCTGGGCGTCGTCCCCGCTGGTTCGGTGCCGGTGGGCTCGGTCGCGGTGGGTTCGGTGCCGGTGGGCTGGGTCGCGGTGGGCTCGGTGGGCTCGGTCGCGGTCGGCGTAGTTGCGCCGGTTGCCTCTGTCTCGGTCGTTGCCTCGTCGTCGTCGTCGCCACATGCGGCGGCCGTGAGGCCGAGTGCAGCGACGAGCGCGGCTGCAAGCACGCGCTTGCTGTTGATCATGTCTCCCCCTTCGCGGGATGGATCGTTGGTTTGGTGTCCTTGTTCACGGGAACCGGTGGGGAGCCTACCGTGCGGCACATGCTCCGACCGCAAAGCCAGCCTGGCTTTAACATGAGCGGGTCATGTCGCTCGCCGCCCCGCCGTCCCGCCCGACGCCGCGCCAGGCGGTCAGCCGGCAGCGGTAC
>DASUEW010000685.1:0-4664 GCA_036274875.1 Ilumatobacteraceae bacterium | reverse complement strand
TGGGAATGATCTGGCGGTGTCCGAGCGCCGCCCGCAGGAGGAGGGTCGAGATCGGTGGGCGGATACCGCGCTGGCCGCCGCCGAGGATGTCATCTACGTGGGCATCGCAGCCCTGCTCGTCGTCGCCGCAGGAGTGTTGCTGGCGGTGGCAGGCAACGAGTTGCTCGACGTCCTCGACGACTTCGGCTCGAACCCGGTCGTGGAGGTCCTCGACACGTTGCTGCTGCTGTTCATCGTCGTGGAGCTGCTGTCGGCCGTGCGGACCACGGTTGCCAAGCGGGAGCTCGTCGCCGAGCCTTTTCTGCTCGTCGGCATCATCGCGTCGATCAAGGAGATCGTGGTGCTGTCCGTGAAGGCCGCTGAGGACATCGGGAAGGGTCCGACGTTCAGCGACCAGCTCTGGGAGATCGGCGTGCTCGGAGCGGTCGTGCTGTTGCTCGGAGCGACAGCCTGGCTGCTGCGTCTCAAAGAGCGCGAGCCGGCCGAAGGCGAGCGGGTTGCGGATGTCTGATCGAGCGTGCACCGGATCTCCGGTTCGTCACCTACGATCGCAGCGTGCTGACCGGTGAGCAGGTGGAACAGTTCGAACGCGACGGGTTCCTCGTCCTCGAAGCGTTCGTCGAACCGATTGCGTGCGCCGAGCTGAAGCAGCGTGCGGTCGACCTCGTGCACGACTGGCAGCCGAGCTCGCAGCGCACGATCTTCACCACCGACGAGCAGGAGCGGTCGAGCAACGAGGAGTTCCTGTCGAGTGGCGGCAAGGTGTGGTGCTTCTTCGAGGAGCAGGCATTCGACGCCGACGGGCAGCTACGCCAGGCCAAGGAGCTGAGCATCAACAAGATCGGCCACGCCCAGCACGACCTCGATGCCGTGTTCGAGCGCTTCACGTACACACCGGAGCTGGCCGAGGTCGCCAGCGACATCGGCCTCACCGACGCGTTGGTGCTGCAGAGCATGTACATCTTCAAGCAACCGGGGATCGGCGGGGAAGTCGGCTGCCATCAGGACGCCACGTTCCTGTACACCGATCCCATCACGGTCACCGGCTTCTGGTTCGCGATCGAGGACGCGACGCTCGAGAACGGGTGCCTGTGGGCCGCGCCCGGCGGTCATCACGCCGCGCTCCGTAAGGTGTTCAAGCGGGATGGCGGCGCCGACGACGGTGGCACCCTGTTCGTCGAGCTCGACCCGACACCCCTGCCCACCCCACCTGACGACCTGGTGCCCCTCGAGGTCCCGGCCGGCACGCTCGTGCTGCTCGATGGGAAGTTGCCGCACTGGAGCGACGTGAATCGCTCCCCTCACAGCCGCCACGCGTACTCGGTCCACTGCATCTCGGCGGCCGCGGAGTACCCGGAGTGGAACTGGCTACAGCGGCCGGCCGATCTGCCGCTGCGGCGTCTCGATCGGAATGACGCGACCAGCTCGGTACGGTGACATCATGACCGCGGATCTCATCGGGCGAGCGCCCAAGGCCCTGCTCCACGACCACCTCGACGGTGGCCTCCGCCCTCGCACCGTCGTCGAGCTCGCTGACGAGTTCGGGTACTCCAACCTGCCGACCCACGACGTCGCCGAGCTCTCGACATGGTTCAACCGCGGCGCCAAGCGCAACGACCTCGTCTTGTACCTCGAGACATTCGCCCACACCGTCGGGGTGATGCAGCACCGGGACGCGCTCGAGCGGGTCGCGTTCGAGTGCGCCAAGGACCTGGCTGCCGACGGTGTCGTGTACGCCGAGGTCCGGTTCGCACCCGAGCTCCACACCGACGCCGGGCTCACGCTCGACGAGGTGTTGGACGCGGTTCTCACCGGCTTCCGCAACGGCAGTGCCGACACCGAGCTCACGATCTACGCGATCACGTCGGCGATGCGCACCGCCGCGCACAGCCTCCAGATCGCCGAGTTGGCGGTTCGCTGGCGGGATGCCGGTGTCGTCGGCTTCGACATCGCCGGAGCCGAGGCCGGCTACCCGCCGACACGCCACCTCGACGCCTTCCGGTACGTGATGCGCGAGAACTTCCACTCGACGGTCCACGCCGGCGAGGCGTTCGGGCTCCCGAGCATCTGGGAGGCCGTGCAGTACTGCGGTGCCGCTCGCCTCGGGCACGGTGTCCGCCTCGTCGACGACATCACCGGCGGGCGGGGCGAGGAGAAGCTGGGGCGTCTGGCGACCTACATCCGAGATCGCCGCATCCCGCTCGAGCTGTGCCCCACATCGAACGTCAACACGGGCGTGTGCGCGAGCGTCGCGGAGCACCCGATCGGCATGCTGCGGCGGCTGCGATTCCGAGTCACGGTGAACACCGACAACCGGCTGATGAGCGATACGTCGATGACGAACGAGATGAAGCAGCTCGCCGAGGCGTTCGGCTGGGGGTTCGACGACTTCGAATGGCTCACGATCAATGCCGTCAAGAGTGCGTTCGCCCCGTTCCCCGAGCGGTTGCGGATCATCAACGGGCTCATCAAGCCGCGCTACGCCTTGCTGCGCGCCGAGCAGTCGCTGGGCGCCATCGAGTGACCGTAGTCGTCACCTTGGTAGACCATCCGCTGGTGGCCGACTCGCTCGCCCGCATTCGCGACCGCAACACGCCGAACTCGCTCTTCCGCCAGAACCTCGAACGGATCGGCACGCTGTTGCTGGCCGAGGCGACCCGTGAGCTTCCGACCGTCGACGGCTCCGTCGAGACGCCCCTCACCACCGCTCCGGCGAAACGACTCAGCGTGCAGCCAGTCGTGGTGCCTGTGCTGCGTGCCGGACTCGGGTTCGTGCACGCCGCTCAAGATCTGCTGCCGAACGCCGACGTCGGATTCGTCGGCATCTCTCGCGACGAGGCGACGTTCCAACCGAAGCCGTACGTCAACAAGCTGCCGGAGTCTCTCGAAGGGCGGCCCGTGATCGTGGTCGACCCGATGCTCGCGACCGGTGGATCGTTGGAGCACACGGTTCGGCTGCTGATCGAGCGGGGCGCATCTGGCACGATCGTCGTCGTGTGCGCACTCGCTGCTCCGGAGGGCATCGAGCGGCTGCGCGAGGCCGGGTTCGACCTGCACATCGTCACGGCCGCGGTCGACGACCATCTCAACGAGCACGCCTTCATCGTCCCCGGACTCGGCGACGCCGGCGACCGCCAGTTCGGCAGCGGCGGCTGACACGCGTGACGCCGACCATCAACCGACAGGGCATCGCCTCGCTGCATGCCGATGTGCTCGCCGAGTTGGCGTTGCCCGGCGACTGGTGGGACGCGCGATCACGACGGGCGGCGCTCGATGAGGCGCGCGCGGCGCGCGCGTGCTCGGTCTGCGAAGCGCGGCGTGCGGCGCTGACCCCGGAAGCGATCGCCGAACGCCACACCCAGCGCGGCCCTCTCTCCGAGGCGGCGGTCGAGGTGATCCATCGCCTCGTCAACGATCCTGGTCGGCTGACCCGCCGATGGGCCGATGCCCAGATCGCCGTGCTCGGGGACGCCGCCTACGCGGAGCTGGTCGCCGTGACGGCGATCATCGTGGCGATCGACGTGTGTGCACGAGCTATCGGTTCGCCACCGCCCGACCTGATCGAGCCGGTCGACGGTGACCCGGCCGGCGAGCGTCCGCACGATCTCGGCGACGTCGGTGCGTGGATCCCGATGACCGAGCAGAAGGTGATGGCAAACGTGTCGCGGGCGTTGTCGCTCGTGCCGCGCACGAACACGACCTGGCGGACGCTGGTGAACGAGTCGTACAGCCGTGGCCCGCAGATGCTCGTCCTGACTTGGGAGCGCGCCCTGAGCCGACCCCAGATCGAGCTCGTCGCGGCGCGCATCTCGCAGCTCAACCAGTGCTTCTATTGAACGTCGAGCCACGTGGCGCTGCTCCGTGCGAGCAGCTCGGCACTCGGTGACGATCTCGACGTCGGCGCCGCGCTCGCTCGCGGTGACGGCCTGCCCGGCGGTCCGCTGCTGCTCGACTTCGCCGCCGCTGCACACCTCGACACGCCCGACCTCGCCACGCGTCGCGCCGACGTCGAAGCCGCGTTCGGCGAGGCCGGTCTCGTCGAGGCGTGCCTCACGATCGGGGCGTTCAACGGCCTCACCCGCGTCGCCGACGCGACCGGAATCGTGCTCGACGGCGGAACGCTCGCCGCCACGGTCGACCTGCGCACCGCGCTCGCCCTCAACGACATGCCCGGCGCGCTGAACACCGGTCCCGTCGTCCACGACACCGGCGTGCCGATGATCCCGAGCGCGGTCACCGAGCTGTTCGCGGATTGACTACGGGACGGTCGCGGTGCCGGGCCACCGCAACGTGGCCACCGTGTCGACGAAGGCGATCGGGTTCTTCTCGAGGTAGTCGGCCAACTCGGCGTCGCGCTCGGGGTCGAGGCAGAGGCGCCGGCGCGCCGCGGGGAGCAGCGTCGACGGATCGCTCGAATGCCGGGAGAGCGGCGTCCGGTGGCTGTGCCAGACCTCGGGGGCGAACCCTGCCTCCTCGAGCACGGCGACGAGATCGGCGTCGGTCGGCCCCGTCGGGCGGTCGAGGTCCCAGAAGTGCTTCCACGCCGGGTTCCAGCCCGCCAACGGGTGGCGCACCGGGATCTCGACCACGACCGCCAGCCGGGCGTGCTCGGTCAGCGCCGTCGCGAACGGGACGGCGTCGGCGACGTTGAAGAAGACGTGGTG
>DASUEW010000684.1:0-2421 GCA_036274875.1 Ilumatobacteraceae bacterium | reverse complement strand
GAATGGGGTCGGCATCGGGCGCCGTCAGCTCCGGCAGTGCGGGGAGTCGTGCACCGCCGGGTGGTCGGAGCAGGTCGGTGATCTCGGCGATGAGCGGGTCGACCGGGGGCGGTCCGGTCGGTCCCGAGTCGTCCTGATCTTCGTGCGCCCTGTCGCGGGCGTCGCCGGCGTCGTTCGAACCGCTCTGGCGCCACCTCGCCAACACTTCGATGTCGAGGCTGACCTCGTCGGCGAGGGCGAACATCGCGGCCACGCCGTGCTTGCAGGCCACGCCGCCGGCGGCGTCGTCGTCGGGACACGTGCAGCGAATCGTGACCTCCCGTCGCGAGGGCACCGACCGGCCGGGGCGTGCCAGCAGGGTCACGACGTAGGGCTCCGGCCGCGAACCCTGCACCACCGCCGTGGCCGCGCCGTGTCCGACCACGAGGTCGACCACGGCGTCGTCGGCGCGCAGGCGCTTGCCCCTGGTGAACCGGCCGGGGTCGGTCATCTCGGCGGTGAGCACCTTCAACATCGTCGCCTGGAGTCGGCCCGGCTGGTCGGGTCCGAACGGACGGCGGGGGCGGCTCATCGTTCGGTCCGATCGAGGGCGACGAGGTCGCGCAGGTCGTCGGTGTCGAGCTCGGTGAGCCACGCCTCGCCGCTGCCGATCGCGGCGTCGGCGAGCGCGCGCTTGTCGTCGATCACCTGGCCGATCCGCTCCTCGACCGTGCCCTCACACACCAGCTTGTGCACGTTGACGGTGCGGTGTTGACCGATTCGCCACGCCCGGTCGGTGGCCTGGTCCTCGACGGCCGGGTTCCACCACCGGTCGTAGTGGATCACTTGACTGGCGGCCGTGAGGTTGAGCCCGGTGCCGCCGGCGCGCAGCGACACCAGCAGGAGTGGTGGTGCAGTGCCGGCCTGGAACTCGGCGACCATCCGGTCGCGTTGGGCGCGGCCGACACCGCCGTGGAGGAACGGCGCGTCGATGTGGAAGTGCTCGCGGACGTGTTGTTGGAGTAGCTCGCCCATCTCGCGGAACTGGGTGAAAACCAGCGCTCGCTCGTCGACGTCGAGCAGTTCGGCGACGAGCTCGTCGAAGCGGTTGAGCTTGCCGGACCGGCCGGCGAGGCGCGACCCGTCCCGTAGTGCATGGGCGGGGTGGTTGCACACCTGTTTCAGGCGCGTCAGGGCGGCCAGCACACGACCGCGCCTGCGCATCCCCTCCTCGTGCGCCGCGTCGTGCAGCAACTGGTCGACGACCTGCTGATACAGCACGGCCTGCTCGCGGGTCAGCTGGGCGAAGGCGATCTGTTCGATCTTGTCGGGCAGGTCGGGCAGCAGACGCCGGTCGGCCTTCGTACGCCGCAGCACGAACGGTTGCGTGAGGCGACGCAGGCGTTCGGCGGCGGCGGGATCGGCGTAGCGCTCGATCGGCGTGCCGAACCGCTCACGGAACCGTTGCTGGCTGCCGAGCAGACCCGGGTTGACGGCGTCGAGGATCGCCCACAGCTCGGAGAGCCGGTTCTCGACCGGCGTGCCGGTGAGCGCCAGCTTCTGCCCGGCGCGCAACTGGCGGACGGCGCGCGCCGCCTTGGTGGTGGGGTTCTTGACCATCTGCGCCTCGTCGAGCACGAGCGTGCTCCACTCGACCGGCGTCAACGAGTCGAGATCGCGGGCCAGCAGGCCGTAGGTGGTGACGACGAGGTCGGCGTCGTCGAGCCCGAACAGGGCGGGACCGCCACGTTGACGTTCGGCCCCGTGGTGCACCACGACGCGCATGGACGGGGTGAATCGGGCGGTCTCGGCCTCCCAGTTGTGGACCACGCTCAGCGGGCACACGACGAGGTGCGGCCCCGACCGCTCGACGAGGTGGGCGAGCGTGGTCGCGGTCTTGCCGAGGCCCATGTCGTCGGCGAGACAGCCCCCGAGGCCGAGCCGGGCGAGGAACTGCATCCACGCCAGGCCGCGGCGTTGATAGTGGCGCAGCTCGCCCTTGAACGTGCCGGCCTCGTGCACCTCCTCGAGGCGCTCGTCGGGCAGCCCGGCGAGGAGGTCGTCGACCCACCCGTCGGTTCCGTCGAGGCGCTCGTCGACGCGCTCATCGACCACCATGGTCGCGGCGATGTTCCGGCCTTCGTTCCCGCTCGCCAGCCGCAGCAGTGCGACGGCGCCGAGCGACGCGTGATCGCGGCGGTGGTCGCTCAGCAACGCGCGGGCACGTCGCAGGCCGGCGGGGTCGATACGCACCCACCGGTTGCCGGTGTGCAACAGCCGCGCTCCGGCCGCCTCGGCGCGGGCGAGCTCGATGTCGGAGATCGGGGTGTCGTCGATCACCGCCGACCAGTCGACGAGTGCCTCGACGCCGAAACGCTGGTGCCGGTCGTCGACCGGCGCGGGCGTCGCCCGCCCGCGCACGGCGACCTTGGCGGTGACGAG
>DASUEW010000683.1:0-5899 GCA_036274875.1 Ilumatobacteraceae bacterium | reverse complement strand
CACTAGGTGTCGGCCTCGCACTGGGATTGGCCCGCTGGCGCGGACGCACCGCCCGGGCGTCGAACCTGCTGATGCTCGTCCCGCTGTCGACGCCCGAGATCGTGATGGGGGCGATGCTGTTCCTGGTCTTCGACAACCTCTACACGAGCATCCCGCTCGGCCGTCCGGCGATGCTGCTCGGTCACGTGACGTTCTCCGTGTCGTACGTCGTCGTGATCGTGCGCGGTCGGCTGCTGTCGATCGGGCGCGACCTCGAAGAAGCCGCCCAGGACCTCGGCGCGACACCCGTGCAGGCGCTGCGCACCGTGCTCCTCCCACTGCTCGGGCCGGCCGTGTTCGCCAGCTTGATGATCGTGTTCGCAACCTCGATCGACGACTTCGTGATCTCGGCGTTCCTGTCGGCCGACGCGTCGAGCGAGACGGTGCCGATCAAGATCTACTCGAACGTGCGCGGCTCACCGACGCCCGCACTCAACGCACTGGCGACGGCGATGCTGCTCGGCACGACCGTCGCGATCGCGTTGGCGATGTTGTCGTTGCGATTGTTCCGGCGCGGTGAACGCGGCTCGGCCGTCGAGGACTTCGCCCGCCTCGACATCTGATGCACGGTATCGAGGTGGCTCACACCGCGAGGGCGCGCAACCCGTCGACCGGCAATGACACGTGCACCGGGGTGCCCTCTGGCCAGTTCGGCGGGCCGTCGTGGTTGGCGACCAGCGCCTGCAGCGCCGCACCCGTGGTGAGCCGCAGGTACACCTGGGTGACCGAACCGACGTAGACGATGCGTTCGACCATCGCCGGCACGCAGTTGTCGTCGCCGGGACCATCCTGTGCGCTCAGCACCCTGACCCGCTCCGGCCGGATGACGAGGCGCACCGGCCCGTTCGGGGTGGCGCCGGACGCGCGCAGGTCGAACGACCCCATTCGGATCGACCGCAACGCGTCGCCGGGCGAGCCTGTGCACTCGGCGTCGAGCAGGTTGGCGACACCAAGGAAGTCGGCGACGTACGCGGTCGCCGGTCGCTCGTACACCTCGGTGGGCGTGCCGACCTGGGCGACGTGGCCGCCTTCCATCACGGCCAGCCGGCTCGACATCGTGAGCGCCTCTTCCTGGTCGTGAGTGACGTAGACGAACGTGATGCCGACCTCGAGCTGGAGCGCGGCCAAGTCGCGCTGCAGCTCCTTGCGCAATTTGGCGTCGAGCGCACCGAGCGGCTCATCCAGCAGCAGCACCGACGGTTGCAGGATCAGCGCCCGTGCCAGCGCCACCCGTTGTTGCTGTCCGCCCGACAGCTGGGCCGGCTTGCGCTTCTCGAACCCACCCAGGCGAACGAGCTCGACGGCCCGTCCGACGCGGCGCTCGCGCTCGTGCCGGCTCAGCTTGTCGCCCTCGCGCCGCCATCGCAGGCCATAGGCGATGTTGTCGGCGACGCTGAGGTGCGGGAACAGTGCATACGACTGGAAGACGGTGTTGACCGGTCGCCGGTGCGGCGGGGTGTCGACGAGGTCGACTCCGTCGAGGCGGATGCTCCCGCGGGTCGGCTGTTCGAATCCGCCGATCATGCGCAGGGTCGTGGTCTTGCCGCACCCCGATGGGCCGAGGAGCGAGAAGAACTCGCCGGGTTCGATGACGAGGTCGATGTCGTCGACCGCCACGAACTCGCCGAACTCCTTGCGCAGGGCGCTCAGCTCGATCCGACCCCCATGACTGGGGTTGGCATGACCGGAGTTGGCGTGATTCGCGCTGGCGGGTCCTCCGTTGAAGGGCACTGCCGGCGAGGTTAGTCTACTGATTCATCAGTCAGTAAGAAGGGCGAGGGCATGATGGAGAACCGCCTCGGTGAGCCGCTGTCGAGAGCCCGCACGTTGCCGGGCTCCTGGTACTCCGACGCCGATCACCACGCACGTGAGATGGCGGCCGTGTTCGGTCGGTCGTGGGTGGGTGTCGGTTGCGCCGACGACGTGGCGGCGCCGGGTTCGTACGTGTCGACGGCCGCCGGGCGGACACCCGTTCTGGTCGTGCGTGATCGCGACGGCGCCCTGCGCGCCTTCCTCAACGTGTGCCGCCACCGCGGTTCACCACTTGCCACGGGCTGCGGCAACGCGCTGGTGCTCGCCTGCCCGTACCACGCATGGGTCTACCGCCTCGACGGGTCGTTGGCGCGATCGGCTGGCGTCGGCGAACCGGAGGGTTTCGATCCGGATGACTTCGGGTTGTTCCCAGTTTCGGTCACGACGTTCGCGCGTTCGATCCTCGTGAACCTCGACCCTCGCGCGGCGTCGTTCGATCCGGGTCCGCTCGGCGCCGCGCTCGACCCGTACCGGCTCGACGAGCTCGAGCTCGGCGAGCGCACGGCGTACGACTGTGCGTTCAACTGGAAGGTCCTGCTCGAGAACTACTGCGAGAACTACCACACGCCGTTCGTGCACTCGCAGCTTCCCAACGCTGGGTACGAATACCCGATCGCGACCGAGGGCCCGGTGGTGTTCGCCTGGGACCGCCCGCTCGCGCCGCGCGACGAGTCGGAACGGGCGCTGCACGAAAGCCGCCCGGGTGATGCCGGGTGGGCGGCGGTCGCCGACCGCGCCGCCCCCGAGTCGTTCAACAACGGCGGCTACTTCGCGCTGTTCCCCAACACCGCGATCTCGTGCTTCGCCGGCTTCGCGGCCACGTTCCGGATGACGCCGTCCGGGGCGTCGACGACGCGAGTCGAGCGCGAGTACTTCTGGCATCCGTCGGTACCGCGAGAGCGACGCGACGCCGACCTGGCGGCGACGCGCGAGGTGGTGGAGCAGGACCTCGCGATGTGCGAGGCGGTGCAGGGCACGTACGACGCCGGGCTGTCGGCCCACGGGGTGTTGTCGACCGAGCACGAGAACGGGGTCGCCCACGTGCACCAGTTGTTGTTCGCCGCACTCTGCTCAATCGCCGATGCTGAATCGCCGATGCTGAATCGCCGGTGCTGAATCGCCGGTGCTGATTCATCGGCGATGAACCTGATGCGGCATCGAGGGTTACGCTTCGCCGCGATGGCCCGCTCCACCCACACGCGCATCAGCGCCGTGGAGCGGCGCGCGCAGATCATCGCCGCCACGCGCAAGGTGGCGCTCGCGCGTGGACTCCACGACCTGCGGGTCGCCGACGTCGCCGCCGAGCTCGACGTGAGCACCGGCCTGATCCACTACCACTTCGCCACCAAGCACGAACTGCTCGAGGCGATGCTGCGCGACACCGCCGCCGAGGAGCTCAACGCCGTGATGGCGGCGATCAACGAGCGCGACGATCCGACGGCGCAGCTCGAGTTCATGATCGACGCCTACCTGCCGTCGCCGCGCGGCGATCAGAGCTGGGCGCTCTGGATCGATGTGTGGGGCGAGACGCTGCGCGATCCCGAGGTCCGTCGCATCTCCGAGGAGCTCGACGACGGATGGGTCGACGTCTTCGCCCAGGTCATCGCCGCCGGCGTGGAGTCGGGCGCCTTCCAGTCCGAAGACCCCGTCGCCGCCGCCTGGCGCCTGTGCTCGCTGCTCGACGGGCTGGGGCTGCAAGTGGTGCTCCACTCGCGAACGATGAGTCGGGCGCAGATGAGCGCGCACGTGCGGCGCGCCGCCGAGCTCGAGCTCGGCTACCAGCTCGTGGGCAACGCACGCGCCTGAATGTCGCGGTCGCTCGGGCGGGAGCTCGTCTCACAACGCCGCTTCGATGGTCGTGACGGAATCGGCGAGGGCGCCGACGAAGACGTCACAGTCGTCGTCGCCGATCGCCAGCGACATCGCGACGAACCCCCGCGCGGCGAGGAAGATGCCACGTTCGACGAGGTGGTGGAAGAGCAACTCCCTCAGCACCTGGTCGGCGCCAACGAGATCGGCCGGCGAGCGCACCGGGCCGTCCACCGGGTGAATGGCGAACATCGAGCCCATCCCGCTCACACTCAACGGAAGGGTGGAGCCCTCGAGGACCGTCGCCACCTTCGCTCGCAACTCCTCACCGCGCACGAACAACGCGCCGAGCACGTCGGCAGTCAGCAGCTCGCTCAGTGCCGCCACGCCGCCCGCCATGGTGACGACGTTGTTGTTGAACGTGCCGCCGTGTGTCAGTTCGCCACCGCGACGCGGGTCGAACGCGGCCATCAGGTCGGCCCGTCCACCGAACGCGCCGAACGTCATCCCGCCCGCCAGGTACTTGCCCAACGTGGTGAGGTCGGGGTGCACGCCCGAGCGCAGCTGCACGCCGCCGGCGCTCATGCGTGACGTCATCACCTCGTCGAAGATCAACAACGCCCCAGCGCGATCGCAGACATCGCGGAGTCCGGCGAGGAATCCCGGCTCGGCAGGGATGCATCCGGCCGCGCCCATCATCGGTTCGACGATCAGCGCCGCGACGTCGTCGACCGTGTCGTCGAGCGCCGCCCGCACTCCGTGGAGGTCGTTGTACGGCAGGCGCAAGAAGTCGAACGGAGCCTGAAGCGCTTCGCCGCCGTGGCCGAAGTAGAGAAGCCCTCCGTGGTACGCGCCGTCGAACACCGCGATGCGGTCGCGCCCCGTGCAGTGGCGGGCGAGTTGGAGCGCCATCAGGTTCGCCTCGGTGCCGGAGTTCGTGAAGCGCACCTGGTCGATCGACGGGTAGCGCTGGCACACGAGCTCCGCCAGGCGGATCTCGTCGACGTGCGTGGCGCCGAAGCTCCAGCCGCGATCGAGGGCGGCGTGGATCGCGGCCGCCACCGGGCCGGGATCATGACCCAGGAGGCCCGCCGAGTAGTCGCCCAGGAAGTCGACGTACTCGTGGCCGTCGACGTCGACGAGCCGTGAGCCCTCGGCGCGTGCCACGCGGAACGAGAACGGGCGGAAGTCGAGCACGGAACGCGTCGAGCCTCCCGGCAGCACCCGACACGCCTGTTCGAACAAGGCGTGACTGTGCGGTCGCTTGGCGGCGTAGCGCTCGTACGCGGCTGCCAGCTGCGCGTCGAGTCGGTCGGTCATCTCGCTGGCGGTGTGTCCCGATCAGACGGTCTTGACGAGGAGGACGTCGCAGGGGGCGTGGTGAAGGATGTCGTTGGCGACCGCACCGAGGACCCGCTTCGCTCCCTGCATGCGAAGGTTGCCGATCACGATCAGGTCGGCACCGACCTGCTCGGCCTGGTCGAGGATGACGGCAGCTGGCTTGCCTTCGCCGACCGCGCACGTCGCGGTCAGGCCGGCCACCCGATACTTCGCGGCCTGCTGTTCGGCGGTCTGTTCGGCGTCGGCGAATGCGGAGAACGTGAAGGACTCGGGCCCGAGTTGCACGGTCGCCGAACGGCCCCCGCTGTAGGCGCACACGACGTGGATCTCGGCGTTCGTGACGGCGGCCAGCTCACCCGCCCGAGCAGCTGCCTTCGCAGCGGTCTCGGATCCGTCGATCCCTATCACGTAGACGGTCATGATGTTCCTGTCTCCGAGCGGGTGAGGGAAACCGACCCTCGATCTCGGCTGGATGTCGAAGTTCGTGGCAGATCCCCGCTCGGCGCGTACGGGGATCGCCGAGTGCGGCTCGCTGGTGTTGCCCGGGGACCCGGCGCGAAGACCTTAGCTCGCGGCCGGAGAGGCGCTCGCCAGTGCTGCGCCCCATGATCCTGGAACGCATCGACCGGATGGAGCGCGAGGTCCACCGGCTCGAGGAACAGCTCGTCGATCTCCGCGCCGAGCTGGCGAGCGGCGAGGCGCCGTTCCTCGCGGTCGGTGCCGCACTCCTGCTCGCGGGCTTCTTCTACCAGCGACTCTCCCCGCCGCCCGCGAAAACGTAGTGCCAGAGGTCCTCGCGTCAACCCTCCGCAGTGCGCGAAACAAGGCGACGGCCGACGCTGAGAGTGGGCGGAGTGGCGATTGTCTCAAGGTTGCGCGGCGAAGCGCCGAAACCTGA
>DASUEW010000682.1:0-2508 GCA_036274875.1 Ilumatobacteraceae bacterium | reverse complement strand
GACGGGCCGCCGGCTCGTCGAGGAGCACCACCGCCGGATCGTTCATCAGCGTGCGCGCGAGGAGAACGCGCTGTTGCTCACCCGACGACAACGTGCCGAACGTGCGGTCGGCGAGGTGACCCACGCCCATCCGGCTCAGGCACTGCGTGGCCTGCCTGATGTCGTCGGCGTCGTAGCGGTGCCACCACGGTTCGAGCGCGGCGTACTTCGCGGTCTTGACCACGTCGACCGCGCTCAGCTCGGGACGCAGCTGCGCGGCCAGCGCCGACGATGCGTACCCGATGCGGCGCCGCAACGTCCGCACATCGGTCCGACCGAGACGCTCACCGAGCACGTCGACGGTGCCCCTCGAGGGGTGCTCGTACAGGGCGGCGATCCGCAACAACGTGGTCTTCCCGCTCCCATTGGGCCCGAGGACGAGCCAGCGATGTTCGCGCTCTACTCGGAGGGACAACGTGCCGATGATGTGGTGACCGCCACGGGTGAACCCGACATCTTCGAGTACGAGCGCGGCGGTCTGCACAGTCACCGCCGGTTGTGTACCGGCCCCGCGGATGGTTGGAAATGCCCGTAACAGAACTGCAATGGCAAGTAGCATGAACATCGGTATGCGCCCAGCGTGGAGACTGTTTGTCGCGGTCGCAACGCTGTTGACGCTGCTGCCGATGCAGGGCAGCGCCTCGGCGCAGACCGACGACGATGCCGCGCAGCGAGCGGCGCGCGAGATCGCCGAGGCACGCGAACGAGCCAATCAGGCGGCCGAGGACTTCTTCGGCACCGAGTCCGAGCTCGGGCTGATCGAGCTGGAACGCGGCCGCTTGGTGATCGAGCTCGAGGACCTCCAGGCCGAGGTCGACCGCCTCGAGTCAGACGTGGAGGCCATCGCCGTCAACCGCTTCGTGTCGAGCGGCACGGACGGCATCCCGCTGTTGACCGACTTCCGATCACCCGTCGATCAAGTACAGGCCGACGTGCTCGTCGGTGTGATCACCGAGTCGGGCGCGACGACGCTCGATGACTACGAGGCGGCACGCCAACAGCTCGAAGACAAGCATGCCGAGCTCGACGCGGTCGAGCGCGAGCTGCGCGAGACCCAGGAACGCCTCAAGGAGCTGCAGCAGGTGGCCGAGGACGAGGTCGAACGGCTCCGCGAGATCGAGTCGGATCGGCTCAAGGACGAGGACGTTCGCAAGGCGCTGGAGGCGCAGCAGGCCGAGGAGCAGCGCCAGCTCGACGAGCTGCAACGCCGGCAGGCGGCCGCCAACCTGCAGAGCAACCCGAACCCCGGTGTCGGCGCCGACGCCGCGGCGGCGGCCGCATCGACCGGTGACCTGTCGACCCAGGGTGCCGTGAGCGGGGTGTCCGCCGCATCGGGCAGCGTTGCCGGCGGACGCACTGGCGGCGGCGGCGGCGGCACCAACCCGCGCGGGAGCGGCGTCGGGTACATCGACGCGATCATCTGTCCGGTCCTCGGACCTTCGGCCTACGGCGACACGTGGGGAGCTCCGCGCAGCGGTGGCCGTCGACACCAGGGCGTCGACATGCTCGCCCCGGCCGGCACCCAGTTGCAGGCCGTGGTGTCCGGCTTCGTCGAGCACCACTCGAACGCGCTCGGCGGCGTCACGATGTCGTTGATCGGCGACAATGGCAATCGCTACTACTACGCCCACCTCGCTGGGTACGAGGGTGTCCCCGGCAGGGTCGAGCAGGCCGCTGTCATCGGATACATCGGCGACTCCGGCAACGCCACCGGTGTCCCGCACTTGCACTTCGAGATCCGCCCGAACATGGGTGTCCCGGTGAACCCCACACCGTCGGTGAGGTTGGCCGGCTGCTGACCGGCACTCGTCGCCGAATCGCATGCCGTCGTCGGTAGTCTCCTGGCGGTGAATGATCCCGACAACTGGCGCTGGATCTGGATGGCCGTCGGGGTTGCATTCATCCTCGGTGAGATGGCGACTCCCGGATCGTTCTTCATGCTTCCGTTCGCGGTCGGCGCCGTCGTCGCGTGCGTGGTCGCGTTCTCTGGCGGTGGGATCGGTCTGCAGTGGTTGCTGTTCGTCGCGGTGTCGGCGATCGCGTCTGCTGCCTTGGTCCCGCTGCGCCGCAAGCTCGACGTGGAGGAGCCGCTCGACGGTGTCGGCGCGCGCCGGCTGCTGAACCAAGACGCGGTCGTGATCAGTGCCGTCGGGCCGGGCCCCAACGGTGTCGGGCGGGTCCGGCTCGGACGTGAGGAGTGGCGAGCCGAGAGTGCGACACGCGTCGGCATCCCCGAGGGTGCCGTCGTGAAGGTCATCGAAGTCCGAGGAACGTGCGTGGTGGTTGCGCCGGGAGCGTCCACTGCGGGAGGGAACATCAAATGATCATTGCCATCGTCTCTGCTGCGATCTTCCTGCTGCTGCTGGTGTTCGTGGCGTCGGCGGTCAAGATCATCCAGCCGTACCAGCGTGGCGTCGTCGAGCGGCTCGGCCGGTACCACGTGACCGTCGACCCGGGTCTCCGGCTCAT
>DASUEW010000681.1:0-6378 GCA_036274875.1 Ilumatobacteraceae bacterium | reverse complement strand
CGTCGAGCAATGCGACGGACCAGAGCTGCGACCGGTTGCCAACCCTGACGATCTGGCCGTTCGGTACGTGCCAGACCGTGCCGTCGACGCCGCGTAGGACGGTGGCGCGCAGCGTGATCCGCTCGACGACGCCGGACGCCTCGCCGAGATCGACGACGTCGCCGACCCCGTACTGGTCCTCGAGCGTCATGAACAACCCGGAGATCCAGTCCTTGACGAGACTCTGTGCCCCGAAGCCCAGCGCGATCCCGGCGATCCCGGCCCCGGCGATCAGCGGTCCGAGGTCGAGGCCCGCTCGACCCACGGCGAGCATCACCGAAATCGACCAGATGAACGCCGACACCGTGCTGCCCATCAGCCCGGCGATGGCGAGCGCCCTCGTCTCGCGGCGTGGGTCGGTGACCTGGGTGGTGAGCATCGGCGGCGGCCTGACACCGATCCGCGCCAGCTGACGGGCGGCCAGCTCGCGGTCGGGGTTCACGATGCGGGTGACAACCCGCTTGATCCAGCGCCGCGCCAACCTCGACAGCACCCACGCGCCGAAAAGGATGATGAGGATCTGCAGGGGCCGGTTGACGAACCAGTCCGAGAGCTCGGCGAGCGTCTCGTTGCCATCGGTCCGGTCGTAGACCCACTCGCAGATCGTTGCCGGCGGGTCGCCGCAGGCCTCGGTCACCGAGCCCAGCATCACAGCCCCGAACGTAGTGGCACGCCCGACGTGGTTCAGGGACACTCGCCGCTTCTCGGCCGGCTCGGCCACCGCCATTTCAACGTCATGATTGGTAACCTCCACCGCCGCATCCGAACACGGCGGGAAGGAAGACCACACGATGACGGCACCACCGACATCCATCGCGATCGTGGGGACCGGCTATGTCGGTCTCACGACCGGGGCGTGCCTTGCGCAACTCGGCCACCACGTGACCTGCGCCGACATCGACGCCGACAAGATCGAGCTGCTGAACCGGGGCGAGATCCCGATCGTCGAGGAGGGCTTGGCCAAAGTCGTCGCGGCTGCCCGCGCCGCTGGCCGGCTCGAGTTCGTGCTGGGTGCCGCCACGGCGGCAGCCGTGGCCGACGTCGTGTTCCTGTGCGTTCCGACACCACAGGGCGAGGACGGCTCCGCCGATCTCAGCTACATCCAGGCGGCGGCGACCGAGATCGGTCCGTCATTGCGTCCGGACTCGATCATCGTCAACAAGTCGACGGTGCCCGTCGGATCGACCCGTGTCGTCGAACGTGCGGTGCGTCGGGACGACGTTCACGTCGTGTCGAACCCGGAGTTCCTCCGTGAAGGCACGGCAGTGCACGACTTCTTGAACCCCGACCGGGTCGTGATCGGCGCCGCCGATCGCACCGCAGCCGAACGGGTCGCCGCCCTCTACGACGGCCTCGACGTCAAGATCCTGATCACCGATCCGGCATCGGCCGAGACCATCAAGTACGCCGCCAACGGATTCCTCGCGATGAAGATCTCGTTCGTGAACGCGGTGGCGGCGATGTGCGAGGCCGTCGGCGCCGACGTCGCAGCCGTTGTGGAGGGCCTCGGTTCCGACACGCGGATCGGCCCGGCGTTCCTCAACCCCGGTCCCGGATGGGGAGGCAGCTGCTTCCCGAAGGACTCTCGGGCACTCGTACGCATCGCCCAGGACCACGGCTACAACTTCTCGATGATGCGCGGTGTCATCGAGGTCAACGACCAGCAGCGGTCCCGGATGGTCGACAAGGTGATCCGTGCACTCGACGGCCACGAGCGCAGCGTGCTCAGCGGCTCTCGAGTCGGCGTGCTCGGGCTGACGTTCAAGGCCGGCACGGACGACCTGCGCGACTCGCCGTCGATCGCGGTGATCCGCGACCTGATCCACTTCGGGGCCGACATCTCGGCCTACGACCCGACGGTCGTCGGCTCACTCCATCCGGCCCGCGCCGCCGCGCTCGGAGGTATCGCGCTGTGCGCCGATCCGTACGCCGCCGCGGCCGAGACCGATGTGGTCGTGATCCTCACGGAATGGCCCGAGTTCAAGGAGCTGGACCTCGACAAACTCGCCACCGCGATGGCGGGCAAGGCGATCGTCGACACCCGCAACGTCCTCGATCCGGTCGCGGCCAGGTCCGCCGGACTCGTGTACGACGGCGTCGGCCGCCGTTGAGAGTATTTGTCGAGGATGAGTCGTTGCGCCGCTGAGCCGCGTGCCGGGTGACTGACGAACGGGCGGGCAGGTCAGGCGGCGTCGATCTCGGTGCCGTCGGGACGGTAGATGTGCCAGATGCCGTCGCCATCGAGGTGGGCTCGGAAGCCGCGGCTCTTGAGCCGGTTGTGGCGACCGCACGCAGGCGCGCCGTTCTCGGGCTTGGTGTGCCCGAGGTCTGACCACTCGGTGGTGTGGTCGCCCTGGCATCGGTTCGCTGGGAGCCCGCATCCGGGCCAGATACATCGGCCGGACTGGAGATCGAGCGCCTCCCGGGCGGCGCCGGTGAACAGCCGGCGGCGGCGACCCATGTCGGTCACCACGCCGGCGCTGTTCAACACCACACGGCGCACATGGCCGATGGTCGCGGCGATCACGATGTCGGCTGGGTCGAGAACTATCCCGCGGGTCGTCTCGAATCGGAACGTGTCGTACTCGACCGGCCGCGGCATGTCGACGTCGCGCTGGCCGGCGGCTCGGCGCAGATGCGCCTCGAAGGTCGCCTCGTCGGTGACGATGTTCACCACCGGCTCGGCGGCCACGGAGCCCGGTGCCGCGGTGGCCGCGGCCTCGAAGATCGCGAACATCGCGTCGGCCCGCCGTTGCGCATCGGTACGCCCGAGCAATCCTGCATGGGCCTCGTCGCCGTGCCGCGCGCGGGCCTCGGCCCAATCCGCGTGGAACTCGGCCTCACAGAACCGCTCGAACACCTCACGCATCGCCGCGCCCTGCATCGCTCCGACCCGGAACTCGCCCACCACACCAACTCCGACCTCGACCACCGACGCAGTGCGTCGACCGTGCGCCAACTCGTGCGCACGGTGTGCGCCGTCGGTGTCGGCGAGAGCTTCCCAACGGCGCAAGATGGTGACGAAGTCATCGAACCGGAGCCGGCGGGCATGATCGACGAGCGACGCCTCCGATTCGGGGAGCTGATCGCCACACCGTGGGTTGGCGTGCACCCTGGCGAGAACCCGGACCTGATCGACACCGACCTCACCGGCCTCCAGCCGAGCGCGGCTTTCCGGTAGCTGCCGCAACATGCGTGCCGTTCGAGCCCGGCCCAGCGCCTCGCCCAGTGAGCAATTGGTCGACGCCATGATCCAGCCACGAACCGATCGATGGCCGTCCTCCGCGAAACAACCGGTGAGCTCGGCTGCCGCCACGACCCGAGCGATCGATCCCTCCAACCGGCGGCGCTCGACCTCCAACTCCTTCAAGACGTCGATCAGCGCACGACCGTCGAGCGCCGACAGCTCCTCGACGGATCCGACCTCGACCATGCGTCCATCATGACAAGGGGGTGTGACAGCCACGGCAGCAGCAGGCTGAGGGCTGACACCCTGCACTTTCGGGACCGCACCCTACGATGGCGGCATGTCTCGTATCGTCGTCACCGGCGGAGCCGGCTTCCTCGGATCGCATCTGTGCCGGGCGTTGCTCGATCGCGGCGACGACGTGGTGGCGATCGACAACCTGGTCACGGGATCGGTCGCCAACATCGAAGCCCTCTTCGGGCGGCGCGGGTTCACGTTCATCGAGCACGACGTCAGCACGTACGTGTGGGTGCCGGGTGCGGTCGATGCCGTCATGCACCTCGCCAGCCCCGCGTCACCGGCCGACTTCGAGCGGATCCCGATCCAGATCCTGAAGGTCGGGGGACTGGGCACCCACAACTGCCTCGGCCTGGCGAAGGCCAAGGGAGCCCGGTTCTTCCTCGCCTCGACGTCGGAGGTGTACGGCGACCCGCTCGTGCACCCCCAACCCGAGACCTACTGGGGCAACGTCAACCCGATCGGCACCCGGGGCGTGTACGACGAAGCCAAGCGCTACGCCGAGGCGATGACCATGGCGTACCACCGCCACCACGGCGTCGACACGAGAATCGTTCGCATTTTCAATACGTTCGGGCCCCAGATGAGACCGGATGACGGTCGAGCCGTTTCGAACTTCCTCGTCCAGGCGATCCGCGAGGAGCCGATCACGATCTACGGCGACGGGTCCCAGACCCGGTCGTTCACCTATGTCGACGACGAGATCCGCGGCTTCCTGGGCCTCCTCGACTCGGACATCACGACGCCTGTGAACATCGGCAACCCGACCGAGTACACGATCCGCCAGCTCGCGGAACTGGCGATCGAGGTCACCGGGTCGTCGTCGGACCTGACGTTCGGACCATTGCCCGTGGACGACCCGGCCCGACGCCAGCCCGACATCACCCTGGCACGACAGCATCTGGGCTGGGAGCCCACCGTCGAGCTGCGCGAAGGACTCGAGCGCACGGCGGACTACTTCCGCGGCGTGCTCGGCTGAAGCGTCGCATGCCCTTGGGCTGCAAGGATCGGCGCCGATGAGCGCCTCCACATCGCAGTCGCCGGGCGGCGCCGACCGGATCGGAGTCGCCTCGCCACTGCTGGGCACGGTCGTCACGCTCGACGTCGTCGTCGGAGCTTCGGTCGGTGCCGGCCAGATCGTCGCGCTCATCGAGTCGATGAAGCTGCACCACGAGGTCGTGGCTCCGGCGGCCGGAATGGTGGTCGCGATCGGTGTCGCGATCGGCGACAACGTGCGGCCGGGCGATCCGCTCCTCGAGATCGCTCTCGGTGCGTTCGACGAGGTGTCGTCACGGGGACCTGCTGACGATGCGGCTGCCGCCGAGCAGATCCGACCGACCGGTCTCGACCGTCCCGATCTGGCGGAGGTGATCGAACGCCACCGGATCGGACTCGACGAGGCGCGACCGGCTGCCGTCGCGCGCCGTAGGGAGCGGTCGCACCGGACGGCACGCGAGAACGTCGCCGACCTGATCGACGAGGGCTCGCTGATCGAGTACGGCCCGCTCGTGCTCGCTGCGCAGCGGCGTCGCCGCGAGATGGCCGACCTGATCGAGAACACGCCGGCCGACGGCCTCGTCGGCGGGATCGCGACGGTCAACGGTGAGCTCTTCGATGGGCGCGCCGCGCAGTGCGTCGTCATGTCGTACGACTACACCGTGCTGGCCGGCACGCAGGGCACCCAGAACCATCGCAAGAAGGACCGCCTGTTCGAGCTCGCCGAGCAGATGCGGTTGCCGATCGTGTTCTTCACCGAAGGTGGCGGTGGGCGTCCGGGCGACACCGACGGCACCGGCGTAACCGGACTCGACTGCCTCGCCTTCATGCTGTTCGCCGAGTTGTCGGGCGACGTGCCACTCGTCGGCGTGAACTCCGGTTACTGCTTCGCCGGCAACGCCGCGATCCTCGGGTGCTGTGACGTCGTGATCGCGACCGAGGACTCGAACATCGGCATGGGTGGCCCGGCGATGATCGAGGGTGGCGGGCTCGGCGTCTACGAACCGACCGCGGTCGGGCCGATCGACGTGCAACGTGCCAACGGCGTGGTCGACGTCGTCGTGGCCGACGAGGCGGAGGCGGTGCGTGTCGCCAAGCAGTACCTGTCGTACTTCCAGGGCCCGATCGCGGCGTGGGAGTGCGCCGATCAGGACCAGCTCCGCGACGTCGTGCCGCTCGATCGGCTGCGCAGCTACGACGTGCGGCGGGCGATCGATCTCCTGTTCGACACCGGTAGTGTGCTCGAGCTCCGGCGCGAGTTCGGAATCGGCATGATCACCGCCCTCGCCCGCGTCGAAGGAATGGCGGTCGGCGTGATCGCCAACAACCCGGTCCACCTCGCCGGCGCGATCGACAGCGACGGTGCCGACAAGGCGGCGCGCTTCATGCAGCTCTGCGACGCGTTCGGCATCCCGATCGTGACGTTGTGCGACACGCCGGGGATCATGGTCGGCCCCGACGTCGAGCACACCGCCATCGTTCGGCACTGCTGTCGGCTGTTCGTCAACGGCGCCAACCTGTCGGTTCCGATCGTGACCATCGTGCTGCGCAAGGCGTACGGCCTGGGCGTGCAGGCGATGATGGGGGGCAGCACGAAGGCTCCGCTGGCTTGTGTCGCGTGGCCGACCGGCGAGTTCGGTGGGATGGGACTGGAGGGTTTCGTGCGGCTCGGCTACCGCAAGGAGCTGGAAGCCGTCGACGACCCCGTCGAACGCGAGGCCCTGTTCGCCGAGATGGTCGCCCGGATGTACGAACGGGGCAAGGCGCTCAGCATCGCGTCGGTGTTCGAGATCGACGACGTCATCGATCCGGCCGACTCGCGGCGTTGGATCACGACGCTGCTCCGCGCCGCGCCACCA
>DASUEW010000680.1:0-4112 GCA_036274875.1 Ilumatobacteraceae bacterium | reverse complement strand
GACGTGATTGAACTGGACGAACTGGTCGCACTCGAGACCAGCATCTGGAATGCGCTCCGGTCGGGGGATGCTCGGGCTGACACGGCACATCTTGCGGACGACTTCCTGGGTGTGTACCCGAGCGGATGGGCTGATCGATCCGACCACGTCGATCAGCTCGCGAACGGGCCGACCATTGCGTCGTTCGAGGTCGTGGACCCGCGCATGATCGTCATCTCGGATGACCATGCTCTGCTCGTCTACCGGGCGGACTATCGGCGACCGAAATCCGAAGACACGCTGGAGTCCATGTTCGTGTCGTCGCTGTGGTCCCGGCGCGGCGGAAGGTGGACGAACGCGTTCAGCCAGGACACGCCGGTCGGAGTGCCCGCCGTCGACACGCGCTAGACCGGACCCGAGAACCAGGCGGCCTGCCGCCGCTGTGGCCCGCACCTCGATCCCGAGGTCGACGCCTTCTTGGGCGATTGCGGAGTCGTCGCTGCCATCCATCACAGCTGTGCCGGCACCGTCCACACCGTCGCGCACTCCGGAGTGAGGCTCTGGCCGAGCTGCGTGCGGGACCGACCCAATACCATGAGTTGTTGGGGAAGGCTTCGATGATCTACGAGTTCGATGAATGTGTGCTCGACACGGCCAAGCAGCAGTTGTGGCGCGGTGGCGAGCCGATACACGTGGAGCCCCAGGTGTTGGCCGTCATCACGTACCTCGTGGCGAACCATGATCGTGTCGTCCCGAAGATCGAGCTGCTCGATGAGGTCTGGGAGAGTCGCTACGTCTCCGAGTCCGCCCTGACGTCGCGGATCAAGCTCGCACGGAAGGCCTGCGGGGACAGTGGGCGTGAACAGCGAATCGTGAAGACGATTCATTCGCGGGGCTACCGGTGTGTGGCGGACGTCGTGCAGTGCGATGAGTTCGATCCGGTCGGAACGCGCCCAGAGCCGCCGCGCCAGCCAGGATCGTCCAGCAGCGTTAGAGCGCTCTCGACGGGTGCATTCCGGCGCAGCTCGACCACGTTGTTCGGGCGCGACCGTGAACTGGACGCCTTGAGCGGAGCGCTGGCCGCTGCCGTCGGCGGCCAGCGAGGCGCCGTCTTCGTCCGGGGCGGGATGGGGATGGGGAAGTCGTCACTCATCTCGGAGTTCGTCGAACGCCACGATGAGCTCGCCGACTGGCACGTGGCGCGCGGTCGGTGCATCCAGATGAAGAGCGGACCTGAGCCCTACTTCCCACTGTTTGACGCGTTGTCCCATCTGGCGCGGTCCAATGCGCACGTCGTCACGGTGGCGCTCGATCGGGCGGCGCCGTCGTGGTTGGCGCAGCTCCCTTCACTCCTCGATGACGCCGCGTTCCATCGCCTGGAGCGGCGACTTCTCGGCGCAACGCCGGCGCGCATGTTGAGAGAAGGTGTCGATGCGATCGAGGCGTTGGCGCTCGACCGCCCGCTGCTTCTCGTGGTCGAGGATCTCCAGTGGGCCGACGAGTGCACCCTCGGCCTCCTCGACCACCTCCTGCTGCGTTCAGGACCCGCCTCGCTGCTGCTGTTGGGTACGTGCCGGGGCAGTGGGTCGCAGGCGGCGTCGGTCATCGAGCCAGCTGCGGCGCAGGGCAGGGCGACGTTGATCGAGCTTGAACCTCTCGCCGTCGAGGACGTCCGAGCACTCGTGGGCGATCGTCTGGGTGGTGCCGCGATCGACGACGACATCGTGTCGATCGTGGCCGAGCGGAGTGGCGGTGTGCCGCTGTTCGTCGAGGAGATCGTGACGACCTTGACCCGCGAGCACCGGCTGGCCATCGGGGACGGGGTCGTCACTGCTTCGGGTCCACCGAACGAACTCGCTTCGACAGTGCCCGCATCACTCCCGGTCATGATCGAACGTGAGCTGACCGCGATCGACCCTGCCTGTCTCACGATGCTCGAGGTCGCGGCTGTGGCCGGGCAGCATTTTGATGCGGCCACGGTGGCAGCCGCGCTCGACCGACCGGTGCCCGACACCGAGGATCTCCTAGCGGAGCTGGCCCGAGACAGCGCGCTGATCGGTTCGGTCGGTGCCAGCGTGTGGCCGAACGGGACGGTGTCGGCCGACTACACGTTCGCCCATGACCTCTATCGGCATGTCGTGTATGACCGGGTGTCGCCGGGACGCCGCGCTCTGTTTCACGGTCGGATTGGCGATGCGCTCGAGGCGGGCTACGGCGATCAGGTTGGGTCGATCGCCGTCGTGCTTGCCGACCACTTCGTCCAGGCCGGCGGGACCATACGCGCCGTGCGGTACCTCACCCGGGCGGGGGAGCAGGCCAACGCCCGCAACGCTCATCAGTACGGGCAGCGGTTCCTCGCAGACGCGCTCGACCTTCTCGATCGGGTGCCGCCCGGGACCGACCGCGACCGGTTGGAGCTCACCGTTCGCATCAGCCTCGGATCGTCACTCGTGGCGACCATGGGATGGTTCGACGAGTCGGTGTCGGCCAACTACGAGCGCTGTCTCGAGCTAAGCGCGAACGATGACCGACTGGTGGTGGAACAGGCGGCGGCACGCTACGGACTTGCGACGGTCTCGGAGCTGCAGGGCCGATTCGAGCGCACGGAGATGCTGTTGACCCCGCTGCTGACCGACGACCAACTCGTGATCGAGGCCCACGAGCTCGTGGCGTGCTCGATGTTCCACCAAGGAGCGTTCGCCCGCAGCCTGGCGACCGCCAACACCGTGCTCGACCGGTGGGACGAGGACACCTACAGCGTCGAGATGGCGCGGATCGCCGAACACCCGGCGTCATCGTGCAACTCGTGGTCGTCGCTGGCGAGCTGGGCGCTCGGTCGCTCGGACGAGTCGTTGGCCCTGGCCGAGCGGGCCGTCGAGCTCGGGGAGCGCAACCTGTACGCGCTCTCGACCGCTGTGCAACAGCGGGCCATGCTGCACCAGATCCGACACGAACCGGCACTGTGCATCGAATGGTCAGACCGTTGCCGGCAGGTCGCGGACGATCAGCAGTTCCCGATGCGCATGGTGCAGGCCGACATCTACAAGGGCTGGGCGCTGGGCGTGACCGGTTCGGTCGAGCTCGGCTTGGCGCTCGTGGCCGATGGCATCGAGCGATTCCGTACCGCCGGGGCGATGCTGAACGAGGCCTACTACCTCGGTCTGCATGCCGACGTGCTCCTCCACGGTGGTGATCCGGTTCGAGCGCTGGTGCTGCTGGATCAGGCATTCGAGCGGATGCGAGCCTCGACCCGGTCGTACTTCTTCGAGTCCGAACTGCACCGATTGCGTGCACGCGGGTTCACCGACGGCGATGAGTCTGTTGGCCTGGACGCGGCGAGGGCGGAACTCGACCGAAGCCTCGAGGTCGCCGCGGCCCAGGGTTCGAAGGCGTTCGAACTCCGGACCACGATCGCTCGCGTCGAGCTCGAGACCGAACACGGTGATCCCGAGGCATGGCGATCGGCCCTCGGCGAACTCCTGACGGTCTGGACCGGACAAGCACCGACCCCCGACGTCGAGCGCGCCCGCGCACTCATCGCCTGATCGGCGACTCGATCGCAGAGGTGACGAAGACTTGACGAAGGTCGGGAGGGGCAAACCCTGGAATCGCCACCTCATCGCCAAGTCTCGCCAGGTCTGATTCCCGATCATCGGGAGCATGACATCGAACGACATCGCCGAGGCGGCAGGGGCTCGGCACACCACCGTGAAGCAGCTCGCAGACCGGCTACCCCGCCACCCGGTGCTGCTCGCGATCTGGGCACACCCCGACGACGAGAGCTACCTCGGCGCCGGGCTGATGGCCGAAGTCGCCCGGCAGGGCGGCCGCGTCGTCAACGTGACAGCCACCGCCGGTGAGCGCGGGACCGATGACCCGGTTCGATGGCCGCCCCACGAGCTCGCTCGCCACCGACTGGGCGAGCTGGACCGAGCGCTCGCCGTCCTCGGCGCCGGGCCCGCGATCATGCTCGGTCACCCCGACGGTGCCTGTGACCAGATCGCGGAGGCAACGGGCGTTGCTCGGATTCGTCAGGTCATTCAGCGAGTCCGCCCCGACGTCGTCCTCGGATTCGGTCCGGACGGCGTCACGGGGCACCCGGACCACCTTGCCGTTGCACGCTGGACCGAGCT
>DASUEW010000679.1:0-3128 GCA_036274875.1 Ilumatobacteraceae bacterium | reverse complement strand
ACGCCGAAGCCACACGTCGACAAGTGAGCACGCCACGCGATTGGCAACGCGTCGAGCTGCCGGCCGGGGTCGGTTTCGCGATTCCCCCCGACGCCCGCCCCGGAACCGCGACGGCCGTGGACTCGACGGCGGGGTGGTTCGATGGCGACCGCTATCGGATCACGTTCGATCTCGGACGGTTCGGCGAACGCCTCGATCGGCTCGGCAACGAGAAGGAGTTTCGCTCCCAGTCGCGGGTTGTCGCAGGGCGACCGAGCATCGAAGTGGCGTTCGCGCCCAGCGACGAGGCGTTCGCCTGGGCCCGGGTCATCCAGGTCGAGGTCGACTCCACTCGAACCCTGACGCTACGGATGTCGTGCGACGCGGTCGAGCCGTGTGGGATGGCGGACATCGTGTTCGACTCAATCGAGATTCCGCCGCGCTGACCGTGGCCCTGCCGGCGCACTCTCACGGCCAACGTCGGCGGGGCAACCACCACACGCTCACCCGCCGCGAGGGCACCTCATCGCGGTGATGCTTCTATGTCTGTCAAGTAGCGATCGGCGGATGCTCGAGGAGTCTCCACACGCGCCGAGCGATGAACCGTTTGATGCACCGGATGGCCTCCCGCTCGGTCTTGCCCGCGGCGGTGCGGCTCGCGATGTAGGCCTTCGTGGCTGGGTCACAGCGCTGCTTGGTGATGGCCACGTGGTAGAGCGCCCGGTTCAGTTGACGGTCGCCGCCGCGGTTGAGGCGATGCCTCGTCTGGTTCTGTCCCGAGGTCGCCTCGACCGGTGACGTTCCGCCGAGCCGGGCGAAGGCGGCTTCGCTGTGGCAGCGACCGGGATGGGACCAGGCAACGTAAAACTGGGCCGCCGTGACGTAGCCGATGCCGCACTCGGCAAGCAGCTGCGGCGCGGCCTGGTCGAGCAGTTCCTTGAGGGCCCGGTCGTGGTCGGCGACTTCGGCGTCGAGGTGCTCGATGCGTCGACCCAAGGCCCGTAAGGCGGCTCGGGTGCATCGCTGTTCGACCGACAGGCTCGTGCGGTCACGCAACCGCGAGCATGCGGCGACCTGTTCAGCGGTGCGTAGGCCGCGCAGCGGGGACCGGATCGCTTCGTCGGCGGTGACGATGATCGCTTTGAGCTCGTTGATCGCGCCGGTGCGGGCCCGCACCGCTGCCGCCCTGGTCACGGCATGCACTCGGATCGCCTCACGCATCCCGTCATGTGCTCGTGGGATGCTCAGCCGGTCCCGCCCAAGAGTCTCGCGGGCGGCGCGGATCGCGTCGAGAGCGTCGGACTTGGCGCCGTCTTTCGTCTTGCGAGTCGGGCGGTCGAACTCGATCACCCACTCCCCAAGATGGCTCAACATGACGGTGAGGCCGCGGCCGTAGCCGGCGGAGCCTTCGATGATCCAGGCCCGTTCGGTGTCGGCGCTGTGGCCGTCGACGAACTCGACGGCCTCGCGGTATCCGTCGCCGGTCGCCGCGAAGCGGCCCTCGGCGACGACACCGGACGTGCGGGCATCGACGACGGCGAGTGTGATCCAGTCGCGGTCGGGATCAACGCCGACCACATGATGGACGAGTTCTGCAAGCATTGGTGGTGGAACCTCCGAGTGAGTGTTTCGGTCGGTGCCGGCCTGGGAGGAACCGCTACGCCAGGACTGTGATGGGTCACACCGTCAGGTGGACAGGCTTCTGATCAGGACAGCAGCAGGCCAGGCCGGCATCGGCAACAACGACGGACATATCACGGGAAGTGCACCCGCCAAGGACGGGGCAAGTCCGATAAGGGGTCACACCGTCGTCACCGACACCAACCCTCGCCGATCCCGAAGACCGACAGCTACAGACTCACAGTCCGATATCCGCGGGGAATAGGACCACTCGCGACTATCCGGCAATCTCGGATATCCAGGTGATCGTGAGCAGATCGGGCGAAGCGCGCCCTGTGAGACGGAGTTACGGTTCGATGGTGAAGTTCTCGTCCGTCCACGGTGAGGAAGACCCCTGGGTCCGCATCACGGGTTGGGGTCGCGGTGTAGAGGTTCGGTCCGAGGAGGATCTGAACGCTTTCCGCCGGCTGATCGCCGAGCCGGGTGCCGATCGACGGGCTGTCATCTTCAACTGGATGCCGAGGTCGCAGCGACGGTCCATGGTCGAACGGATCCATGCGATGGGTATCGAGCTGCGACTGTTCGACGCTTCAGACAAAAAGCTCGCACAGGTGGAGACATCCACGACGGGCAAACTGCAGATCGTGGGAGTGCTGCTTCTCACGCTTCCGGTTCGCGTGGCAATGCGTCTCAGCGGGCGGAAGTCGGAGCTCTTCGAAGCCACGACCGCACGACAGGTCTGAACCACCGAGTCAATCGCTACCTCGTCCCGACACGCCAGTGTCGCCCGACAACCCCGAAAAAAGACGATTGCATCGCAGGAACGACACCACGTCACGGTCCTCGGGATCACACCACCCGATGTCTCGAACTTGAACTATGCCCGTGGCCGCGACATCGCCAACCTCGTCACCGTGCCCGTCGTTGCTGACGGCACCGTGTGCCTGACGTCGCACGCCACCGCACCTCCTCGCCCACATCGCCGGGCTGGAACAGCCCATCCTGACGTCGCGAGTTCCCCCAACGGGAGCCCACGTTCGATCACTGGAGCACGAGCGCAGATTGCCCGCTCCTCGCTCACGATGCAACGAGCGGCGCCGACGCAGAACGTTCACGCGCTAGATCGGCAGATCTGCGTTCACGCCGCTCAATACAGCAAGATCTGAAATGCGCGGTTAGGGGCTGTCACGCTCGTGATCTCGACGTCGAGGAGCAGGTAGTGCACCCCGCCGTCCGCGAGCCATCGCTCGTCCGGCACGCCTGCCGGGGGCATGATAAATCGGTGCCGCAGACCCGAAGCATCCATCTTCGTCGATCTCAGATCATCTGGCTCATGGTGATCGTCGCTGTCGGAGTGATCGTCGGCGTCCTCGCCGGAGTGTGGTGGGGTGTTGGGGCGGCGGTGATCATGCTGGCGATCAGCGAAGTGATCGAGCGCGTGCAGCGCTCTCGCACCTGACCGCCCCGCTTGGTGCTGGCGAGAACGATCCGATCTGAGAATGTCCCCGATCGCCGGCTCGTCGGCGCTG
>DASUEW010000678.1:0-7013 GCA_036274875.1 Ilumatobacteraceae bacterium | reverse complement strand
CGGGATCGAAGTAGTGCAGGCGCTCGGTGTCGACGACGAGGTCGATCGCGTCGCGCTGACGGACCGGGCTCCGCGGGTTGAGGCGAGCGATGAGTGTCGAGAGTCCACCCTCGGCCTGCTTGCGAGCGTGTTCCAGCGCTTCTTCGCCGACGTCGCTGGCGAGCTCCTTGGCGTCGTCGGTCATCGCCGGTGGCGCCGCGATCGTGCAGTGCACCACGATCTCCGAGCCGAGCGCTTCCCTGAGGTCGACCGTGGTCGAGATGCGACGGTCGGCGGGAGCGTTGCCCACCAGCGCGCCGTCTTCCATGTCCTCGGGCCGGATTCCGAGCACGATCGTGCGGCCGACGTGGCTGCGCAGTCCGGGACGGGCCGCCATGACAGACGCCGGCACCGCCAGGCGGAACCCGCCGAAGACGACCGTGACGCCGTCGTTCTCCTCGACGAGTGTGGCATCGAACAGGTTCATCGCCGGTGAGCCGATGAAGCCGGCCACGAAGAGGTTGACGGGATCGTCGTAGAGCGTCTGCGGGTTGGCGATCTGCTGCAGCAGACCCTTGCGGATGACGGCGACCCGGTCGCCCATCGTCATCGCCTCGGTCTGGTCGTGGGTGACGTACAGGGTGGTGACCCCGAGGTCCTGCTGGATGCGGGCGATCTCGGATCGCATCTGGACGCGGAGCTTGGCATCGAGGTTCGACAACGGTTCATCCATGAGGAACGCCTGCGGGTTGCGCACGATGGCCCTGCCCATCGCGACCCGCTGACGCTGCCCACCGGAGAGCGCCTTCGGCTTGCGGTGGAGCAGCTCGTCGAGCCCGAGAATGTGGGCCGCCTCACCGACCCGAGTGCCGATCTCGGTGCGTGGAAGACCCTTGAGCTTGAGGCCGAAGGCCATGTTGTCGAACACCGTCATATGGGGGTAGAGCGCGTAATTCTGGAACACCATCGCGATGTCGCGCTCCTTGGGCGGGACATCGTTCACGATCCGGTCGCCGATGTGGATCGTTCCCTTCGTCACGGTCTCGAGCCCGGCGATCATCCGCAGCGCGGTGGTCTTGCCGCACCCCGAGGGCCCGACCAGGACGATGAACTCACCGTCATCGACGGCGAGATCGAGCGCCTGTACGGCCGCCGCGTCTTCGCCGAAGATCTTCCAGACGTCTTCCAGGACGATCGCTGCCATCAGCGGCTCGATCCACAAGACGCGCGCCGCACCGCGACTCTCGCGTCGACGACGAGCCCGCCCGACACAGTGGTCAGGCCGTCCATGGCTGCCATCCGGGCCTCTCCCTCGTCTTGGTCGTCGCCACGCAGTTAGAAGTCGACCACCAGACGTCCGGATCAGAATAGGGCCGGAGGTCCCAGATATCGACCTTGCTGCCCGGATCACCCTCGGCCGTGGTCTTCGGCGGGTCGACGGCGGTGACCTTCGGCCCTTCCTTCGCCCCTGTCCGTCACAGGACAATGGTGCCGCCGACCGAGGAGGGCCGGCCATGGGAGCGAGGTACGACCGCTGGCCTCCGAATGAGGTTCCGAGGCGAATGGGATGACGGGCGGCACCGTACTGGTCGATCGCGCCGGGCTCTCCGAGGCGGAGGCGAGCGCGCGTCTCACGACCGAGGGATCGAACCTGCTCCCCGCTACGCGCCGGCCGTCGTCGATCAAACGGTTCGCGAAAGAGCTCGTGCACTTCTTCGCGCTCATGCTGTGGGTGGCCGCCGTCCTCGCATGGATCGCCGGCCTGCCCGCTCTCACGGTCGCGATCGCCGCGGTGGTCGTGGTGAACGCGCTGTTCGCGTTCATCCAGGAGCGGCGCGCTGACAAGGCCGCCGACCGATTGCGCGTCTTGCTCCCCACACAGGTGACGGTCCGGCGGGCGGGCCACCGCCGGCGGATCGAGGCCAACGAGGTGGTGCCAGGTGACGTCCTGCTGCTCGAGGCGGGTGATCGTGTTCCTGCGGACGGGACCGCGCTCGCGTCCGACGGCCTGCTGCTCGACACGTCGATGCTGACCGGCGAGAGCGAATCCACCCGGGTGGAGCCGGGCGCAGCGCTGTTCGCGGGCACGTTCGTGGTCGAGGGTGAGGGCGAGGCGGTCGTGGACGCGACGGGGGCGCGCACCAGGTTGGCGCACATCGCCGCGCTCACGTCGAGCGCTACCAAGCCGGACACCCCGCTGACCAGGGAGCTCACCCGCGTCGTGCGGACCGTTGCATTCATCGCCCTCGGCGTCGGCGTCGGGTTCTTCCTGCTCGCATGGTCACTCGGCTACGAGGCCGACGACGGCTTCGTGTTCGCGATCGGTGTGACCGTTGCCCTCGTGCCCGAAGCACTCCTCCCCACCGTGACGCTGTCGTTGGCGTGGGGCGCCGAGAAGATGGCCGATCGACAGGTACTCGTGCGCAACCTCGAGGCCGTCGAGACGCTGGGGTCGACCACGTTCATCTGCACCGACAAGACCGGCACCCTGACGCGCAACGAGATGACCGTCGTCGAGGCCTGGACGACGAGCGGTACAGCGAATGTGACGGCGGAGGGCTACGGACCCGACGCGTCGGTGGTGCTGTCCGATCCGGCCGCCAAGGATGCACTCGTTCGTCTGGCGGCCGCCGGCGCGCGTTGTTCGACCGGCTGGGTGGCGTTGGAGGGCGACAACTGGGTCGCCCACGGCGAGCCGATGGATGCCGCGCTCGACGCGTTCGCACGGCGCATGGGTCTCGACACCGATGCCGACCGCGCCGCCCACAAGCCGATCAAGCGATTCGCGTTCGATCCACGACGGCGTCGGATGGCGGTCGTGGTCGACGGCGAGATCCTGGTGAAGGGCGCGCCCGACACCGTGTTCCCGCTGTGCGGCGGCCCTGACGGTGCAGCCGCGGCGACCCTCGATGACCTCACCACCAAGGGACTCCGCGTCCTGGCCGTGGCGGGCAAGCCGTGGAACGGCCCTGTGCCGGAGACCGTCGAGGATGCCGAGTCCGGGCTGACGCTGTACGGCGTGCTGGCGCTCGAGGATCCGCCGCGTGAAGGCGTCGGACCGGCACTCGAAGCGTGTCGTCGGGCCGGCATCAAGGTCGCGATGCTCACCGGCGATCACCCGGCGACCGCGACCGCGATCGCGACCAAGGTCGGGCTGAGAGGTCCGCACGACCTGGTTCTGACCGGCGACATGCTCCCGCCGGACGACGCGGTCCTCGGGGCACTACTCGACCGCGACGGCGTCGTGGTCGCGAGGGTCACACCCGAGGACAAGCTCCGGATCGCCAGCGCCTTGCACGGACGCGGCCACGTGATCGCGATGACCGGTGACGGCGTGAACGATGCTCCGGCGCTGCACGAAGCCGACATCGGTGTCGCGATGGGGCGCTCGGGAACGGACGTCGCCCGCGAGGCTGCCGATCTGGTGCTGCTCGACGATCACTTCGCGAGCATCGTCGCCGGGGTCGAGCAGGGACGGGCGACGTACGTCAACATCCGGCGATTCCTCACCTACCACCTCACCGACAACGTCGCCGAGCTCACACCGTTCGTCGTGTGGGCGCTCTCCGGGGCGCGGTTCCCGCTCGCACTCGGAGTGCTCCAGATCCTTGCCCTCGACCTCGGGACCGACACGATGTCGGCGGTGGCGCTCGGGGCGGAGCCCCCGGGTCGTCACGTGCTCGAGGGCCCCCCCGTGTCCGGCCGGTTGCTCGACTGGACGGTCGCCCGCCGCGCGTTCGGGTTGCTCGGGCCCGTGATCGCGCTGATGACGATGATCGCTTTCGTTGTCTCGCTGGTCGCGCTCGGCTGGCGGCCGGGTGATGACTTTCCGACCGGCCATGAGCTCGCGAAGGCATCAGGGGCGGCGTTCATGACGGTCGTGCTCGGCCAGGGGCTCAATGCATTCGCCTGCCGGAGCTCGACGCGGACGCCCGGGGAACTGGGTTGGACCACCAACCGGCTGCTCATCCCCGCCAAGTCGATCGAGCTTGGTTTCGCGCTGTTCGTGCTGTTCGTCGGCCCGGTGGCGCGCGAGCTCGATCAAGCGAGCCCACCGCTTGCCGGGTGGTTGGTCGCGTTGGCGTCGATTCCTGTGATGTTCGGGGTCGACTGGCTCGACAAGCACCGGCGACGCCGTCGCGCTTCCACCGCCGTGGCAGGACCGACGCGCCTAGCGACGCCGCGGGCCCGGGTGTGACCGAGCGGGGAATCCCATCGTTTCTGGGCTGCTGTCCGTTTCGACACCCGCGGGAACCGGCCGCCCAGAACGGATCGTGGGCGCCGGTTTCTGACCGGGCGCCATCACGGTCCGACCAACTGCTGGAGCATGAGGGAGGTCGCCCATCGCTGGAACCGTTCGACGTCCCAGCCGCAGTCGACGGTGAAGAGCTGGAAGACCTCCTCGTTCAGAAGTCCATAGAACACGTCGGCCGCCGTGTCGACGTCGAGCTCGGGACGTAGGTGCCCGGCATTCGACAGGATCTCGATCAGCCGGCGCTGGTCGGTGCGCCGCCTGCGACGGTTGTCGTCCAGCAGGGCGCCCACGTCGGGATCAGAGGCTGCTCGCCGGACGACCTCGTAGATCGGTGAGGCGCGGGCGACTACCGCCACCCCCGCCTCGACCAGGTGTCTCACTGCCGCGGCCGCGTCCTGTTCGGTCCCGAGCGCGTCGACCCACGGTCGCTCCAGGACTGCGACGGGTTCGACGTCGCCGGCGACGCTCGCGTCGAGCACGGCAGCCAACATGTTCCGCTTCGTCCCGAAGACGTAGTAGATGGTCTGCACGGCGACGCCGGCGAGATCGGCTACTGCTTCGATCGTGGTCGCCAGGTAGCCGTGGTCGACGTCAAGGGAGCGCCGTCGCTGTACGAATTCACGCAAGGCGGGGCGTTGACGTTCAACTACTGATCCGACGGAGGCAACCACTGGTCCGACGGAGGCAACCACTGATCCGACGGAGGCAGACACTGGTCCGACGGAGGTGAGAACCGGCGCTCACCTCGATGATGTGCGGTCCGCGGCCGACGCATGTGGGTGTCGTCAGGGCGCCTACCCGTAGGTCCGGTGATCGCCGGCCACCCCCCACTTCGAGGTCTTCATGTCCACGACCGAGATGGCTCATCTCATCGTCAACTCCACCGCCGGCCGAGGTCGGCAAACCAGAGGTCTCGAGCGCGGAGGGGCACCGAACACGACGATGACGTTCCTGTTCACCGACATCGAGGGTTCGACTCGTCAGTGGGAGGAATCACCGGAGATGCATGACCGCGTCGAGCGACACTTCACGGCCCTGCGCGAGGCGGTCGGCGACGTCGGGGGCGAGGTGTTCGCCACGACGGGCGACGGCATCGCCGCCGCGTTCTCGTCGGCCGAGGCGGCGGTGGGCGCGGCGGTCTCGGCGCAGCGGATGATGCCGGCGATCGGCGTACGCGTGCGAACGGGCGCTGGACGTCGCGGCTCGGTCCGATGTGGCGATCCACCGCGTGACGTGCCGGCTCGGCGCGGCGTGGGGGCTCGCCGGTACTGAGCCCGATCGATCGTTGCTGTTGGTGCGGCGGGCGCTCGACGACATCGCCAACGTGCCCGCCCTGACCCGGCTCACGCTGCCGGGGAGCGCATCCCGGTTGCTCGCCCGACTCGATCCGCGAGTCGCCGCGCAGTGCCTCTTGGAGCAGATCGACGCGACGCCCTCGCGTCGGTCGTTCGTGGACCTGATCCCGATCTCCTACGCCACGGCCCTGCTTCATCGTGTGGGGCATCCGTCGGCCGGGTCGGCGCTGGCGACGATGTCGGTGTCGCCGATCGCGCCGTACCTGTCGAAGATGGACTTCGTCGACCTGGCCCGCCGGGCGTCGTCGACCAGCAACCTGGTATCCATCGCCGAGCTCGAGACGATGGTGCGTGATGCGCTGACCGACATCGTCGGCGCCGACACCGTGGTCGACGTCGACAGCGTCACATCGCGCACCTCGCTCGCCTGATCCCGAGTGTGTCGGCGAGTCAGCGCACCAGTGTCGACATCGTGTCGAGGAGGGCTGCGGCCTGTTCCAATGGGAGCGGCCGGGCGAAGAGGTAGCCCTGGCCGAGCTCACACTGCTGGTCGCGGAGCTGGCCGAGTTGGGCGTCCGTCTCGATGCCCTCGGCGATGGTCTCGAGCTCGAGGGTGCGAGCCAGTTCGAGGAGTCCGCGCACGATCGCCGGAACCCTGTCGCGGTCGGTGATCGTGTTGATGAACGAGCGATCGATCTTGAGGATGTCGACGGGGAACTGTCGCAGGTAGCTGAGTGACGAGTAGCCGGTCCCGAAGTCGTCGATCGCCAGTCGCACGCCCAGGGTGCGCAGTTGATGGAGCCGTGCGGCCGCCAGGGTGGGGTCGTGGACGAGGGCGGTCTCGGTCATCTCGAGGACGAGCGCCGACGAATCGAGACCGGCGGTGAGCAACGCTTCCTGCACGTGGTGGAACAACTCGGACGACGCCAGCTGCCGGGCCGAGAGGTTCACCGCCATCGTGAGCTGGCCCGGATGGTCGACGAGCCATCCCGCTGCGGTTCGGCACGCGGTCTGCAACACCCAGCGCCCGATCGGGATGATCATGCCGTTGTCCTCGGCGATCGGGATGAACTGGTCGGGCATGACAGCGCCGAGCTCGGGATGCTCCCAGCGCAGGAGTGCCTCGAACCCGACGATGCGCTTCGTCGCGAGCTCGACGACGGGCTGGTAGACGAGCTTGAACTGATCCTTCTCGAGGGCATGCGTCAGTTCGTTCTCGATCAGGACGCGCTGGACGGCGGCCGCTCTCATGTTTGGTTCGTAGACCACCCACCGCGCCTTGCCGGTCGTCTTGGCCTGGTACATCGCGACGTCCGCGTCGCGTAGGAGCGAGGTGGCGGTCGATTCGGCGTCGGAGGTTGCGATGCCGATGCTGGCCGAAACGGTGACGTCGTGGTCACCGAGTGTCATCGGCACGGTGAGGGCCTGCAGCACACGCTCGGCGATGGTCTCGAGCTCGAGGGTGCGAGCCAGTTCGAGGAGTC
>DASUEW010000677.1:0-7635 GCA_036274875.1 Ilumatobacteraceae bacterium | reverse complement strand
TGGGGCAGTTCCTGCTGTGCACCGGCACCGCTGGAAAGCGATTCGCGCTCCCGAACAGCTCGATCCTGATGCACCAGCCGGCCGCCGGGCTCAGCGGGACAGCCGCCGACATTCACATCCAGGCACAGAACATCATCCGCCTGCGCAACCGCATGAGCCGGCTGATCGCCGAGCACACCGGTCAGCCGATCGACACGATCATCGCCGACTGGGACCGCGACCGGTGGTACGAGCCAGACGAGGCGCTCGCCTATGGCATGATCGACCAAGTCATCGCCCATCGACGCGACATCGCCACCTGAGCTCGTCGTGACTCGGCGAGACTGACGTTCATGCATCGCACCCGCCTCGGTCTCCAGATCCCGAACTTCACCTATCCCGGCGTCGATCCGACGCATCTGTTCGAGCGCGTCGCTGCGCAGGCCGTGGCCGCCGAGCAGGCAGGGTTCGACACCGTGTTCGTGATGGACCACTTCTTCCAGCTGCCGATGCTCGGCGATCCCGATCAGGAGATGTTCGAGTCGTACACGCTGCTCGGCGCGCTCGCCGCTCGCACCCAACGGGTCCGCCTCGGAACGCTGGTGACCGGCGTGACGTACCGCCAGCCGGCACTGCTGGCCAAGGCCGTCACGGCGTTGGACGTGATCTCGCAGGGCAGGGCGTTGCTCGGCATCGGCGCCGCGTGGTTCGACGCCGAACACGCCGCGCTCGGGTTCGAGTTCCCACCGCTTCGGGTGCGCTACGAGCACCTCGTCGATGCGCTCGAGATCTGCCGCGGGATGTTCACTCAGCACGCCACCACCTACGAGGGCACACACCACGCCGTGAAGGACGCGTTCAACTCGCCGGCGCCCATCGGCGGCATCCCGATCCTGATCGGGGGGCAGGGTGAGCGCAAGACGTTCCGGATCGCCGCTCAGTACGCCGACGAGCTCAACACCACCGCCAACTTCGCCGACCTCCCGCAGAAGCTCGACGCCCTCCAAGGCCACCTCGATGCGCTGGGACGCGATCGCCGCGACATCACGGTGACGCCTCTGGGATCGCTGGTCGTCGCCGAGACCCACGATGCGGCTGTCGGCAAGCTCAAGGCGCTCATCAACGCCCGCGGTTTCGATGCCGACTCGTTGCTCGCCGACGAGGCAGGAGTCCGACAGCTACTCGGGCGGTTCGTCTGGGGCGACCCCGATGAGGTCATTGCGGGCGTCCGCGAGCTCATCGCGCTCGGGCTCGATGGTGTCGTGTTCAACATGGTCGCCGACGCCGACGACGTCGACGCGATCGCCCTCGCCGGCGAGACGCTCACGAAGGCGCTCGGCTGACGCGCCGTGCGACCTCAGAGCGCAGGTTCGGGCTGTTGGGCCCGGCCGCGCGCCCGCTTCACCTCGTACATGTCGGCGTCGGCGGCCGCAAGGAGTGCGGCTCCGTCACGCCCGACGGTACGGGTGTCCGCGTGGCCGATGCTTGCCGGACAACTCACCGCGACGGTTGCGGAGATCACGATCGGCGAGGAGAGCGCACGGTCGATGCGCTGGAGGAGCTCGTCCGAGCTCGGGTCGGTCGGCTCGTAGACGATCACGAACTCGTCGCCGCCGAGCCGGGCGATGACCTCGGCGCTGCGCACGATCGACAGCAGCCGGCGCGCCGTCTCGCACAGAACGATGTCGCCGGCATCGTGGCCGTACATGTCGTTCACCGCCTTCAAGCCGTCGAGGTCGAGGAATGCCACCGCCAGCGGCAGACCGCTGCGATACGTACGTGCCAGGCCGGCAACGAGCAGTTCGTCGAGCAGACGTCTGTTCGCCAAGCCGGTGAGCGGGTCACGCAGCGCGAGGTCGGCCAGCTTCGCCTGCAGGTTGCGGAGCTCGGTGACATCGCGGGTCACACCCTGGAGGCCGTTGGGCACGGTCGTGGTCTGCGTCTCGCCGATCGCGATCGAGCCGTCGGCGCGCCGGAACCTTGTGTCGTAGCGCTCCGGCATCGGATCGCCGTGGAGGGCGCGTACCACCTGCGATCTCCCTTCGTCGTCGAGCACGTCGAGCAACCGGTTGAAGTCCTCGATGTAGACCGACCGTGGGAAGCCGAGCATGCCCTCGACCGAGGGGCTCATGTAGTCGAAGTGGGGATACGGGCGAGTGACGAACCTCCACACGACATCGGCAGAACCATCGGCGAGGTCGCGGAACCGCGCCTCACTGTCGGCGAGGTTCAACTCGGCGATGTGGCGTCCGGTGACATCCCGGCCCACCGCGAGCACTTGGGCGCCGTCGGTGCCGGGAAGGTACTGATCGACCCACTCCACCCACTGGCCCGGCGCATTGGGTGCGGCGCGAGGGACGTCGTCGGCGACGAGAACGTTGTCCGGACCGAGACGTGCGAGCTGTGACTCGAGACCAGACATCTCGGGCGCGGACAGGAGCTCGATCATCGTGCGGCCGATGACCTCACCCGGGGTGCGGTTGTGCCCGGCCGCCCAGGCGGTGTTGCAGTAGCTGATCGTGAGATCGGGCACGCGGTATCGAACCACCCGCTCCGGCAGGGCGTCGAGCATCTCGGCGACGCCCTTGTAGTACTGGTCGTCCGCTGACACGGTCATGTCACCGCCCTCGATCCTCTCGTTGTCGTAGGCGGCCCCCGCCTTGGCGAGATGTACTCGCGCGGACTTATCGGCACATCCGCCGAGGACTCAAGCGAGTGCGGTCGACGAACCGGGCATTCGTCCGCGAGCGCGCTGTGTCATCGGTCACTCACGAGCCGTCACCGTGCTCCGTCAGAGTCGCAGCGAGGGCGCTGGCAGACTATGGCGCGATGAGCGAATCTGCGCCGGATCTGCACATGCTCAACGTGGTCGTGACCGACATGGCCGCGAGTGTTGACTTCTATCGCCGGCTGGGCGTTGTGCCGGCAGATGCCGGGGATGTGTCCGGTCCCCACGTGCAGCTGCGAATGGCGGGCGGCTTCAGCCTCGAGCTCGACACCGCGGACTCGGCACGGCTGTGGCATGCGGGATGGCGCGCCGATCCGGCGAGCGTAGGCGTCGTGATCGGGTTCGCGCTCTCGAGCCGAGAGGCCGTCGACGAGCGCTACGTCGAGCTGACGTCGGCCGGCTACGTCGGGCGTCAGCCGCCCTTCGATGCGTTCTGGGGTGCGCGTTACGCGATCGTGGCCGATCCCGACGGGAACGACGTCGGACTGATGAGCCCGCTCGACGAATCGCGCCGGACGTGGCCGCCGGAGGAGTCCCCGGCTCCCTGACTCCGTCGACGCCGCGTGCGCCGTGAGCGACGTACCATCCCAGCGCGTCGGCGTCGCCCACGTCCAGGCCGAGCTCGTAGCACTCCCCCGGCCAACTCTTCCGCGTCGTCCAGCCGTCCGTCCCTCACCGCCAGCGTCACCTCGACCGACGAGACGAGGTAGCGCAGCCCGTCGCAGCGATCGACTTCGAGTCGCTCGCGCAGCTCGGCGAGCGCGCGCAGAGCCCGCCGATCGCCCATCAGGAACAGGTCGACCATGCGCCAGGCGAGGCCCATCAGGCCGTCCAGCGGCCGTCCCGTCCCCGGCGACACAGCGATCAGCTCGTCGGCCAGAGCCAGACGCAAAGAGGCGTGGTGCGGGCCGAGCACGCAATGGTGGGCGAGCGAGAGCGCTTCGGCCAGGACGATCGGATCGCCCGCCGTTCGAGCACGTTCCAAGACGTCCAGCACCGGTGTCGGATCACCCACGAGGTATGCCTCTTCGGCGGTCAGCCGCACGTCGATCCGGTGGGCCAACGAGCTGTCGGGATCGAGCCCGGCGAGCGCGTGGCGCTGCAGCGACTCGACCCAGGCTTGCTCGAGCGTCGAGCGGTGCTCGTGCACCCAGATCCCGCCGAGCCCGAGCGCTGCCACGGCGAGCCCGTCGGCGTCACCGTTCGCCTCGGCGATCTCGGCGTCCCGCCAGAACTGCGCTCTGGCATCGGCGAGTCGACCCACGCCCAAGAACACGTCGCCTGTCATTTCCGGCATGGGGTTCCAGAGCGCGCTCATCCATCGGGAATACGTCCGCCACGCATCGAGGGGGCGGGATCGAGGTGTTACATGTGCCACAGCCCTCGGACGGTCCCAATCCACCGCCGCGTCGCGGCCGGAGAGCGAGGCGGCACGCACTTGCGGTTGGAGCGCACGGCACACGCCGACGACGACCGCTGGCAGGAGTTCGGCCCAGGCGCAGCGCATCGGCCCCGTCAATCCGTGGTCGCGGTGGCCTTGGAAGTCCTCATCCGGGTGCCGTCGACGACACGCCGCAGCAGTGAGTTCAACTCGGCCCGCTCGTCAACGGTCAGAGAGGCGAGCAACTGCTGCTCGAACCGCTCGACGCGCTCGGCGCAGATCTCGACCACCTCGGCGCCTTTCGGCGTGAGCTCCAACCGTTGGACACGTCGGTTGAGCTCGTCGGGACGGCGATCGACGAGACCACGTTCCATCAGGACGGCCAGCGCCTGGTTCATCCCCTGTGGCGTCATGAAGGACCGGCGCGCGAGCTGTGCGTTCGACAGACCAGGTCGGGCTGCGAGCACCGTGAGCGCCGTGTAACCGAGAACTGTCACCGCCTGGTCACGGATGAGGTCCTCGAGCGCACGCCGGATCGTGCGATCCAACCGACCGATCAGGTACGTCGTCCGGGGCAGCTGGTCGGTCATCGGGATGCGAGTATCGCGATCGATCACCCCTGGCGCCAGAGCGGTTCAATCCGCCCAACCCGATGCTGACATGGAGGGCGATGTGCTGGGAAGGTCGAGCTTTCAGCGACGGATCGAGTCGCTTCGGTCGCCGATGAACTCTCCCGGGCGGAAGTGCACGAACGCCGAATCCCCGAGATTCAACGACGAGGCAAGTCGGTTCAACTTGTGCGGATTGACGCTCGTCGCAGGCCAGCGGCCCGTCTCAACCCGCTCCTCGAGCACCTTGATGCCGGCGACCAACTCGGCCGCTGTGAACGCGCAGTGTCCTTCACGGTCAACGAAGGCCTGTCTGAACAGCCGGCTCTTGTGTTCGGAGCGCACATCGTCGGCGTACTCCTCCTCGTGCTCGGCCGGGACAAGCGGGTCGCGGGTGGTGTGGATCGAGAAGACCGGCATCTGCAGGTTGCCGTCGGGTTGCGAGTGACTGAGCATCGACTCCACAGCGGCTTCGTCGAAGGGCACGTCGGCGGTCTCGGTGAGTGTCTTCAAGTCCTCGTGAAGGCTCAGTCCTGCTGCGCGATACAGGTCGCTGACGACTCGGCGGTAGGGGGACTGCCTGAACAGGCGCCAGTAGTCCACGCCTTCATTCCAACCCGACTCGCCACCGGCAGCTGTGATCAGATCGAACCGAGCCGGAGTGACGAAGCCGATGATGCCTTCCAGGTCGGACGGATCCAACTGGAAGAACGCCGCGGCCAGAGCAACCCGGGCACGCGTCTCAGGAGTGTCCGCGGTCACGGCCGCATCGACCGCCGCCTGCAGAGCTCCGCTCGCTGCGAAGGCTTCGTCTTGCGTTCCGTAGCCGGCGATCGGGATGGTTCCGTCGGCCAAGAGCTGACTGATCGCATGGGCTCCGTCGAGCTGGTAGTTGTTGAGGTCGACCCCCCCGGCGACGATCCCACACGTCGGCATGGCTCCGTCGATGATGTCACCGGCGGATTCGGCGAGCTTGGCGGTGACCAGCCCGCCCATCGACGTCCCGTAGGCGAGGACCAACTCGGGCTCGCTGCCGATCGCCGCGATGGCTGCTTGGAGGGAGTCAAGCTGGTCTTGCGGTGCCGTTGGCAAGGCCCAACCCTTGTCCGCGTAGGAGGATGCGACGACGGCGTAGCCGAGGTCCAGCAGTTCCACCGAGGCAGGGACATAGCCGGGCTGAGTGGGGTCGATCGAGGGTGCCGGATTGGGGAACGGAACGAATGAAGGCGTGTACCCGTGACTGTGAAGGAGCAGAGTTCCGTTCCAGTCATCCGGTACCGCCGCGATCCACTGAGTGCCGTTCGGGAGCGATCCGCTGAACTCTTCGTCGGCGTGAGCGGGTGTCGCCGGCGGCAGGAGCACCATCACCATCGTGAGGACCATGACCGACAGCGAGGCTTTCGACCACGAACCGGGAGCTTTGGACGACATTGGGACCGTCTCCTTTCCGAGGGTCAACCCCATGCACGGCACTCATCGCCCGCAACCCCAGTCGCCTACGCCAAGGCGAGCACCCCGATGACGACGATATCAAGAAGGTTGATGATGCGTCAACGAGCTCGAGACGGGTTACCCGGGCAATCGAGCGCTGAGGTGGTTTGCTAGACGGATGCGCCACGACCTCGCCAAGACGATTCTTCAGCTGTGCGTCCTGGACGATCCGACACGGCGGGCGGCCTACCTCGCCGCGCGTGTCGAAGGACCGACGATGACCTTCGTTCGATCAGCGTTGGTCTTGGGGGATGGGTAACCCGTACACGCGTCTGGCCGTCGTCGCCAACACGGCTCGCAAGGCTGGCGGATCGAGTTGGTCGAGGCAACCGCGGAGGTCGGACCAGATCTGGGTATAGGACGTGGCCGCCAGCAACGCGAACGGCCAATCACCTCCGTACATCGTGCGGTCGGGACCGAACAGGTCGAGCGCGTGATCGACAAACCGCTGCAACGCGGCGGACGTGTCACCGGGAGCGGCCGCGGTGTTGAGCCCCGAGAGCTTCACCATCACGTTGGGAGCGGTGGCGGCGTCGGCGAGCAGCGAGGCCCACGGTTCCCAGCCGCGCTGCCGGATGGGTGGTTTGGCGAGATGATCGACGACGAGCACGAGGTTGGAGTGGCGCTCGGCGAGCACCGGCACCAGTCGCAGCAGGTCTTCAGACTCGGCGCACACGTCGAACACGAGGTTGCGGTCTCCGAGCAGGTCGAGCACCTCGGCGACGCGGGGGCGCGTCAGCAGTCCGGGGTCGGGGTGACGGTGCACGAGGTGGCGGGCGCCCACGATCGGCGACGCCTGCCAACGCGTGAGGCAGGCGTCGGCCGCCGCCGCATCGTCGATCGGCACCCAGGCGACGACGCCGGCAAACGACGGATTGGCGGCGGCCGTGGCGAGCATCAACGCGGTGTCTCCGATGCTGTCGGCCGCTTGCACCAACACTGCCTGGCGAACGCCCGCGGCCGTGTGCTCGTCCTCGACGTCACTGAGGTCGTAGCGGCGGGCCAGCTGGGGCACCTCGGCCAACCACGGATAGTCGACGCGATCGGCGTCCCACACGTGAACGTGGCTGTCGACGACATCGTCTGCCGCGGCGAGAGCCCCGTCTTCCGAGTACGTCCCACCCGGGGTAACCGGGTGGGTCACGCCGGCATCGTGACCTTGCCGGAGGCGAACACTTCGTCGATTCGACGTATGGCGGTGTGCAGGTGATTGCGCATCGCTGCCTCGGCTGCGACGGGGTCGTGGGCGGCGATGGCGTCGGCGATGATCACGTGTTCGACGTTGGTGGCCGCGCCTTGTCGGGCGTGGTGATACAGGCGGTACATGTGCAGGTGGCTGCGCAGTCGCACGAGCGACTCGCGCAGCCATGGGTTGCCGGCAAGCGCGGCGACCGTGTCGTGAAATGTGGCGTCGTACACCATCCCTCGCCGGTTGACCGCCGGGTCGT
>DASUEW010000676.1:0-2114 GCA_036274875.1 Ilumatobacteraceae bacterium | reverse complement strand
CCCCCGGTTCTGTCTGCTTCAACGGAAGCCACGGGCCGAATGAAGCAGACAGTTGCGCCCAACCCCCGGAACTGTCTGCTTCAACGGAAGCCACGGGCCGAATGAAGCAGACAGTTCGGGTTTTCCTCAGGATTTGGCGAGGAATGATTCGTCGCGTTCGGTGAAGAGCAGCTCGAGCTCGTCGGCCAACTGGGGGTGGTCGGCGAGCGTCGGGTCGCGGTCGACGATCTCGAACGCGGCGTCGCGCGCCAGCGCCACAAGCTCGCGGTCGCGACGCAACGACGCCAACTTGAGATCGCTGCGACCCTTCTGCGCCGTCGACATCAGCGTGCCCTCGCCGCGCAGCTCGAGGTCGATCTCGGCGAGCTCGAAGCCGTCGGTGGAGGCGACGAGCGCCTCGACCCGCGGGCTGACGTTGCCGGACTGCTGGGTGTCGGACTGCTGGGTGACGAGCCAGCACCGGGACGTGTGCTCACCCCGCCCCACCCGGCCACGGAGCTGGTGGAGCTGGGCGATCCCGAAACGGTCGGCATCGAGCACCACCATCGTCGTGGCGTTCGGCACGTCGACGCCGACCTCGATGACAGTGGTGGCGACGAGGACGTCGAGTCGCCCGACGCGAAACAAGTCCATCGTCATCTCCTTCTCGGCGGGCGTCAGGCGACCGTGCAGGAGGCCGAGGCGCAACCCCGCCAGCTCGCCGGACGCGAGCCGGTCGTACGTCTCCTCGGCCGACGCCACCTCGAGCTTCTCGCTCTCTTCGATCAGCGGGCACACGACGTACGCCTGACGTCCGGCCGCCACCTGCTCGCGCACGTCGGCCCAGACCTCCGCTTCGAGCAGCGGTCCGTATACAGCCTGTGTGACGACTGGGGTTCGACCCGGTGGGAGCTCGTCGAGCACGCTCACGTCGAGGTCGCCGTAGACGGTCATCGCCGCCGTACGCGGGATCGGCGTGGCAGTCATCACCAGCAGGTCGGGTACGAAGCCGGACGACTTGTCGCGCAGCGCCGCCCGCTGCTCGACCCCGAACCGGTGCTGCTCGTCGACGACGACGGCACCCAAACTGTGGAACTCGACGCCTTCCTGGATCAGCGCGTGCGTGCCGATCACGATGTCGACCGTGCCGTCGGCGAGGGCGGCGAGCAGCTCGCGGCGGACGGCGCCACCGACCCGGTTGGTGAGCAGCTCGACCCGCAGCGGCCGATCGCCGAACAGGTTGTCCGGGTCGGGGACCTTGACCCCGTCGAGGAGGTTCCTGACGCTGCTCGCGTGCTGCTCGGCGAGCACCTCGGTCGGCGCCATGAGCGCGCCCTGGTGACCGCCCTGGACGGCGGTCAGCAACGCCGAGATGGCGACCACCGTCTTGCCCGATCCGACGTCGCCTTGCAGCAGCCGGTGCATCGGATGCGGCGCCGCGAGGTCGGCGGTGATCTCGGCGATGGTCCGCTGCTGGGCATTCGTGAGCGCGTACGGGAGGGCATCGTGGAAGCGCCGTACGAGCGCACCGTCGATCGCGTGGCTCAGGCCCCGCGCCTCGTGTTCCAGCGCCCGCTTGCGCATCACGAGCACGAGCTGGACGCGAAGCAGCTCGTCGAACGCCAGCCGGCGACGAGCGGCCTCCTTCTCGCGAATCGTGTCAGGCAGGTGGATCGAGCGCAGCGCGTCACCACGCCCGATCATCCCGAGTCGCCGGCGCACCGCTTCGGGCACCGGATCGGCGACGCCTCGCGGCCGGCAACGCTCCAACGCGTTCTCGATCCAGCCGGCCAGCTCCCACGTGGTGAGCTGGACCTTCTCGCTCTGGGGGTAGATCGCGACGATGCGACCTGTGCGATCACCGATGAGGTCGACGATCGGGTTCGTCATCTGTAGGCCACCCCGATACTCCTCGGCCTTGCCGAACAGTGCGACCTGCAGTCCCTCGGTGAGCTGGCGCTCTCGCCACGGCTGGTTGAAGAACACGACCTGCATGCGCCCGGTGCCGTCGCCGACACTGACCGTCACCATCGTGCGCCGGCTGCGAAGCATCCGCTTGGCGACGGACCGGACGGTGACCAGCACGAGTGCCTCGTCGCCGGTCACGAGGTCGGCGATGCGGGCTTCGTTGGTCC
>DASUEW010000675.1:0-7857 GCA_036274875.1 Ilumatobacteraceae bacterium | reverse complement strand
CCGGCCACGGGCCCCCGTGAGATCGCGGCCACCACCACGGCATTCAACGAGATGGCCTCCACGTTGAAAGCGGTCGAGGCCACAACCGTGGCCCTCGCCGCCGAGGACCTGTCGCACCCGGAACTGTTCATCCGCCTGCCGGGCCGTACCGGCCACGCGTTGCAGGCCACGATCGATTCGTTGTCGACCAGGATCCGCGAACGCGAGCAGCAACGGCAGTTGCTGCACGAGGCCGCGACCCATGACCAGTTGACCGGGTTGCTCAACCGTGCGGCGGTGATCGACTATCTCACCAACGACGTCGCCCGGCGCCGTCAGGCCGGCGAGACGGTAGCCGTTCTGTTCATGGACCTCGACGGGCTCAAACAGCTCAACGACACCCACGGTCACGACATCGGTGACGTCGCCGTCAAGGCCACCGCCGACGCGATCATCGAGTCGACCGCGATCTGTGACGTCGTCGGGCGGCTCGGCGGCGACGAGTTCTTGGTCGTGCTGTGTCACGATCACAGCAGCGACGGCGACGCCGTGGCGGAACGTGTCAACGAAAGCCTCGCCCGGCACAGCCTGTCGGTGCACGACTCGGTGGTGCCGCTGCGGGCCAGCGTCGGAGTTGCGCTCGCCCGCTGCGACGCCGACACCGACCCGATGACCCTCGTCCGCCAAGCCGACGCCGCCATGTACATCGCCAAACGGACCGCACGCGCCACGAGAGACCAACTCGCAGCGTCCCACCAACCCTGACTGCTCACCGACTGACAGGGTTGAGCCAGCTGACCTCGGTGAAGCGGGCGAAGTCGGAGTCGGCGCTCACCATCTGGAGCCCGTGCTCGATGCAGAGTGCGGCGAGCACCGCGTCGCTGACGAGGTTGGCCCTGAGGTCGAGATCTCGGATGAGCCGCCCGAGGATCTGCCGGTGCCCCCGGCCCGGCGCTGGTACCCAGACGGCAGGAGCGTCGAGCCATTCGTCGACGAACTGCCACGCCTCGGCGGGCGTCAGCGGTTCGAGCAGGGCGCGGGGGTGGGTGGCGATTCGCATGAATGCGACGAGCGACAGCCACGGGATGCCGACCCGGCGCGATCCGTTCAGCGTCTCGTCGATCCAGTCGCGGGCCGACGCATGAAACGGGCTGTCCTCATCCACGGCGTAGAGGAGGATGTTGGCATCGATCAACACCTATCGCGCCTCGACCCCTTCGAGGATCTCCAAGGCGTCGGCCACGTTGGAGACATCGATCCTCAGGCCGAGGGGCTGTGTGCGTTGCCGAAACGTCTGGGTGGTGCCCCGGGGCAGCAGCCCGCGGCGGATGAGTTCGTTCACCGCCTCGCTGACACCGATGCCGAGCTCACGACGAAGCGCCTCGACCGCGCGTGCCGTGTCGTCGTCGAACTCGACCGTCGTGCGCATGCGCCGATGATATCATCTGTGTGCGCGCCACTGCGCACGGACGTGCGAATCCCTCAGCGAGGTTGCGAAACGTCCGCCAGCCGGCCTGTCGACCGTCGATCGCGTCACGTGGCGACGCGGTGAATATCGTGGCGATCACCATCGTCGCCGTCGTCACCTCAGGAGCCCCAACATGAGTCAGTCACAGCTCGACCAGGAGCAGTTCGACCAGATGCGCAACGGCGAGGGCTTCATCGCCGCGCTCGACCAGAGCGGCGGGAGCACGCCGAAGGCGCTCAAGCTCTACGGGATCGAACCCGACGAGTACTCGAATGACGCCGAGATGTTCGACCGGATCCACGAGATGCGTACTCGCATCATCGCCAGCAAGGTCTTCGGCGGCGATCGGGTGCTCGCGGCGATCCTGTTCGAGGACACGATGGACCGCGAGATCGAGGGCACCGGCACCGCCCAGTACCTGTGGTCGGTCAAGCGTGTGGTGCCGTTCCTCAAGGTCGACAAGGGGTTGGCTGACGAGGCCGACGGCGTGCAGTTGATGAGGCCGATCCCGGGTCTCGACGAGCTGCTCGCCCGGGCGGTCGGCAAGGGCGTGTTCGGCACGAAGATGCGGTCGGTCATCAAGTTGGCGGATGCCGTCGGCGTCGCGGCTGTGGTCGATCAGCAATTCGAGGTCGGTCGCCAGATCATCGCCGCCGGTCTCGTCCCGATCATCGAGCCCGAGATCGACATCCACAGTCCGCAGAAGGCGGCCGCCGAGGTCCTTCTCGAGGAGTCGATCCGCGGACAACTCGACCAGCTCCCCGACGGTCAGCACGTGATGCTGAAGCTCACGCTGCCCGACGCCGACGGGTTCTACTCCGGTCTCGTCGAGCACCCGAGGGTGCTCCGGGTGGCCGCGCTGTCCGGTGGCTACAGCCGCGCCGAAGCCAACGACCTGCTCGCCCGCAACCCAGGCGTGATCGCCAGCTTCTCCAGAGCGCTCACCGAGGGGCTCACGGCTCAGCAGAGCGACGAAGACTTCGACGCCGCCCTCGACGCCGCGATCGCGTCGATCTTCGACGCGTCCCGTACCTGACCCGCGCCGTCAGCTCGCCCCCTCCGCTCGCCCCTCAGCTCGCCCCCTCAGGTGATGGTCGGCCGGCGTCCGGGCGGCTGAAGTCGCACACCCCGGTTGGGAACACCTCCTCCAACCGTGCGCGTTGCGCGGCATCGGGCTGCCAGCTCCCGTACACGCCGGCGGCGATCGCGTCTCCGACCGACTGCAGCTGGCACTTGAAGACACCGCCGCGGTAGGGGCCGCCGGCGACCCGGCGCGTCGAGGAGTTGATCTCGAAGAGCTCGGTGCACGCGCCAGGAGCCCGGTCGTCGAGCACGCCGGCCCACACGTCCTTGCCGGAGTGCAGGAGGCTTCCGTCGGTAGCGAAGCAGGAGTCGACAGCGCGAGCCGGCCGGTTCTTCGCAACCGATCGCCAGGGACGGGCCTTGATGTTGCGCATCCACTCGTCGATCACCTCGAACGCCAGCGGCGTCTGGTCGAACGCGACGGCCGGGCGGGCGTCGGTGAACCAGATCACCTGGTTCCCGGCCCCACCTTGGTCGAGCATCCGCTGCCGAGCCGCGAACGACTGGTGGCTGTGGTGCATGTCGAGCTCGTCTTCGAGGTAGTGACGCCAGTCGATGATCGGGATGTCGATGTCGCCGTCGAACACCATCCCCGACTCGTAGGCGGCGTGCATCGCCTCCAGATCGCCCTCGGTGCGCGGCGCGGGCGTCGCTCCACCGTCGGGGCTCAGGTTCATCTGCCGCGAGCTCCAGGGATCGAACGTCGCCGGCGACGGCGCACCGACGAACGGGAATCCCTCGGTCACCATCTCGCTCGGGTGCTTCCACCCGCCGACCGTGGCGTTGAGGTGGAAGAACTCCTCGGGCGTGATCAGGCCGTCGCGCAGTGCCTCGAGCCCGTACTGGACGCCGACGTTGTCCCACGGCCGCCGAGCGAATCCGGTGTCGTCGACGCCGTAGATGTTGACGAGGTCGGCCCAGTGGGTCCACTCGACACCGGCGCTGCCCTGGGCGAGCTTGTCGAGGTCCTGGACGTTGGTGAACGTCGGGTTCATCGTCAGTGGCGTGAGCCCGAACCACGACGCCCGGCACTCCGTCAAGCCGGTGATGATCGGCGACGCCGGGTCGCGGTCCTGCAGGGGATAGCCCAACAGCTGGTACAGGCCGTACAGGCCGTTCCACTGGTTGACGTCGCCGGACGAGAGGTTCTGCGGGAAGTTGCTGGCGTTGAGTCCCATGATCGCCTGACGCATCTCGGGGTCGCGCCACTTCGGGTTGTCGCGGGCGGTGACGTCGAAGTAGTGCTCGAGGAGCTCGCAGTCGCCGACATGGATGGTCTGGGTGACCATGTCGGGGTACGAGTACTGCGGGATGGCGGCGTCGAGCAGTCCCGGGTGGTTCTGGCCGTACACGTATTGCTGGATGGCGCCGCCCGAGCCGCCGACGCCCACCGTGTAGTACGGCACGCCGTGGTCCTCGATGAAGTGCTCCTTCTGCATCAGTGCGGTCTCGCCGCCGAGCTGCAGGTTGTAGTGCGTGTTGGTGCGCAGCCCGGTGGAGTTGATGACGGCGTACCCGAGCCCGAGCACCGGCTCGAGCAACATCGCGCTCGCGCTCGTCGTGCCCTGGTGGTAGCCGATCGCCACACCGCCCTGGAGGCTGAAGACGAGCCGTCCGTTCCAGAGCGAGTCGTCGGGGACGGTCGGGTCGGTCTCGGTCGTGGGAGCCAGCATCGCGATGCTGTAGATGAAGCGGTTGATCGTGCCCCGCTCCCACCGCACCACGTATGGGACGGTTTTCCCGTCGAGCGTCGTCGTGGTGGCGATGTCGGCGGGAAGGCTGGCCGGGTCGTCGAGCCAACGGAAGGCGCCGCCCGTGGTCTTGTACACGTAGTCGATGCGGGTCGGCGTTGCACAGTCCTTGCTCCAGCCGACGATGGAAGCCGCCGCCGTCGGGTAGCCCCGGCCGTCGCTCGGGTAGTTGCCGCTGGCGTCCTCGGCGGCCACCGGGATGCCGAACGAGTCCTGGTTGTCGACGAGCGGTTGGCCGAGCAGGCGACGGCCGTCGTGCGTGGCCCGCGCCGTCGCGCAGACGAACGGTTGCTGGTGCGGTCCTGAGAAGATCGGTCCGCTGATCGGATGGTTCACGAGCTTCAGCGACGCCGTGCTATCGCGGCCGCGGCCATGCTCGTTCACGGTGGCGCGTAGGTGGTTGTGCCCGAGCACGAGACCGTCGACGACGCCGACAAGGGCGCGGCCGTCCGCCGCGCGTGAGAACCGGTCGGTGACATCGATCCCGTTACTCGTGACCTTCACCTTGTGGAGCGAGACGCTGCGGGGCACGTCGACTCGGATCAGCGCGTCATCACCGCTCACCTGATCGGGCGCGCTCGAGAGCACCGAGATCGCCAGGTCGTTCCGTCCGCCGTGGTCGTCGTTGTGCGCGACCGCCGGCGATGCGGCCCATGTCCAACCGGTCAACGCCAGCACCACCGCCAGTGCCAGCTTGCGCCGCACCGCGGCGACCACAGTGCTGCCCCCGCGCCTCCGCGCCGTCCCGTGCTGCATAGCGAGCCCCCTCTGCAGTGGTCGGATTCCTCTGTCGGATTCCGATCTCGGATTCCGTGCGCCCCATTTGAGCAGATCCTGCCGGGGCGCGCGCGAAGCACGTCTCGTCGGCTGCGGGTCGTTGCCTGGTGCCCCCGGCAGGATTCGAACCTGCGCACACGGCTCCGAAGGCCGTTCATCATTCCATCGAATACTCCTGCGTGCTTGGCATCCCGGCAATCAACTGAGCGCTCTTCCGTTGTGGTTCTGTGCGATCACCGTTTGAACTCGTCAGCGCGACGAACGCGAACACTCGTGTCCGGACTGAAGCAGCGACCGCGCATGCGTTGGTCACGCGATGGAAACACGGTGGCGATGCTGAGGTAATTCGACCCACTTACCGTCACCCGGGATCGGGGCGGCGAGGACCCTCCGACGTTGTCCCTGTTCATTGACCAAGGAGGGCCCTGTGCGTAGGCGCGTACTTCGAACCATCTCAGGCTTGGGCGGTGCAGTCGCCATCGTCACGTTCGTGCCGTCGGTGGCCTCGGCCCAGGAGGGGCCGGACACCCAGGTCATCTTGGACAACATCTGGGTCTTCATCGCCGGCTGTCTGGTGTTCTTCATGCAGGCCGGCTTCGCGCTCGTCGAAGCGGGCCTGACGCGGGCCAAGAACGTGGTCAACATCTTCGCCAAGAACCTGAGCGACGCCCTGATCGGTGTGCTGTGCTTCTTCGCCGTCGGCTACGGGTTCGCCTTCGGCAGCACCGACAAGCTGATCGGTACGGACGCCTTCTTCCTGCAGGGCGTGGACGGCACGATCACTGACGGGCTGAGCGGCTACACGACGTTCTTTTTCCAGGTCGTGTTCGCGGCGACGGCCGTGACGATCGCGTCGGGTGCGATGGCCGAGCGGACCAAGTTCGTGTCGTACCTCATCTTCAGTGCGGCGATGACGGCGTTCATCTACCCGGTGATCGTCCATTGGACGTGGGGTGGCGGTCTGATCGCCGACATCGAGATCGGCGATGCCGTCTACACCGATTTCGCCGGTTCGGGCGTCGTTCACATGTGCGGTGGGTTGGCGGCGATGATGGGAGCGATCTTCCTCGGGCCGCGCATCGGCAAGTACGACGCCAATGGCAATCCGCGGGCGATCCCGGGCCACAACATCCCCTTCGCGATCCTCGGCGTGTTCATCCTGTGGCTCGGCTGGTTCGGGTTCAACCCGGGCTCCGAGCTCGCAGCCGACGCCACCGTCATCAGCGTTGCCGTCAACACCATGCTGGCGGGAGCGGCCGGCGGTGTCGCGTGCACGATGACGATCTGGTGGAAGTCGGGCAAGCCCGACCTTGCGATGATCGGCAATGGTGTGCTCGCCGGTCTCGTGGCGATCACCGCACCGTGTGGGGCGGTCACCCCGGGGATGTCGGTGATCATCGGCGCGATCGCCGGTGTGATCGTGGTGTTCGCCGTGATGTTCTTCGACCGCCGCCGGATCGACGATCCGGTGGGCGCCGTCAGCGTGCACGGAGTCTGCGGGGCATGGGGAGTCATCTCGGTCGGCTTCTTCGCCAAGTACGACGACGCCTTCCTGGGTCGCCCCGATGCCGGGCTGTTCTACGGCGGCGGGGTCGACCAACTCGCGATGCAGGTCGTGATGGTGGCGATCATCGCCGCCTGGACGATCGCCACGGCGAGCATCCTGTTCTTCGCCCTCACCAAGACGATCGGGCTGCGAGTCAGCGCCGAGGAGGAGATGGAAGGCCTCGACGTCCTCGAGCACGGTCTCGCCGGCTATCCCGACGACGTGTCCTATGTCTGAGCCCACATTGTTCGATCCCAAGTCGACGACGAGAGGAACTCACAGATGAAGCTGATCACCGCGATCGTCAAGCCGTTCAAGCTCGACGAGGTGAAAGACGCCATCAAGGCCGCAGGCGTGGCTGGCATGACCGTCAGCGAGGTTCGTGGCTTCGGTCGCCAGGGCGGCCACTCCGAGACGTATCGCGGCACGGAGTACCAGATCGACTTCGTGCCCAAAGTCGCGATCGAGGTCGTCGTCGATGATGCGGTAGCCGACACGATCGTCGATGTCATCGCGGCGGCGGCCAAGACGGACAAGATCGGAGACGGCAAGATCTGGGTGACCACGGTCGAGCGTCTGGTCCGCATCCGCACCGGAGAAGAGGGCGCCGACGCGATCTAGCCCGACGGATGAGACCGGGCGGCCGTTGCGAGCGCCCGTCGCCGTAGGGTTCATACCCACTGGTGAGCCGGGAAGTCTGGTCGGCGCTGTTCCGTCGACCCTCAGGAGCCCGTCCATGAGGCGTCCCCTACGCAGGAGCAGCTGCTCGCGAACTTGCCAACGAAACCGCCCGCGCCGGGCGGCTGATCGGTTCACTGTTGCGAGTCGCGCGCCTTGACCAGGGAGAGTCCTTGAGGCGCGAGTCGGCCGATCTACGCCACGTCGTGATCGCCGAGCTCGACCGTGCACGGCATCTGTGTTCGCTCGATCTTCGCCTGTCTGCCAGCGCCGAGGACGATCCTGTTGTCGCCATTGACGTTCAGGCCACTCGAGACGCTCTCGCCGACTTGCTGGACCCGCACACCCGATCAGAACGCCAAGTCGATCTGGGGGCGCGTTCCCCGGTTTCACGTCACATGAGAATCGCCGGGGGGCTGGCAGCGGTGACGACCGAAATGAAATACCAGATCGGTGATGTCGCCGACACGGTCGGGTTGTCGATCCGCACGATGCGAAGCTACGAAGCGATCGGTGTGTTGGGGCCGGCGGGCCGGTCTGCTGGTGGCTACCGGTTGTACGCCGACTCGGACGTG
>DASUEW010000674.1:0-2169 GCA_036274875.1 Ilumatobacteraceae bacterium | reverse complement strand
ACGGCCACGGCTTTCGCCTCCGTACCGACCGTCACGAGTCGGTCGACGTGCAGCCGTGCGGCGAGCTCGCCCACCTTCTCGTGCTCGGCGGCCGCGATCGGACCGAGCTCGGCCATCTGACCGAGCACCGCGATCAAGCGGCCGTCCTGTGCCATCCAGCGCGCCGTGCGCAGGGCCGCGGCCATCGACTCGGGACTCGCGTTGTACGCGTCGTTCACCACGGTGACGCCACCGGAGGTGCGGGTCGTCTCCATGCGCCAGCGCGTGATCCGCGCGCCGGCGAGCGCCTCTGCGCACGTCTCGAGCGGGATCCCGAGCTCGATGCCGACCGCGATCGCCGCCAGGGCGTTCGCGACCATGTGCTCGCCCGGGATGCCGAGGGATACGGCGGCGCGCTCGTGGCCCACGGCGACATCGAAGCCGGCGCATCCGTCGTGCCCGACGACGACATCCTCCGCGCGCACGTCCGCATCCGCGCTCCGTCCGAACGTCCGCACCCGGGCGATGGTGCGGCTCGCGTAGGAGGCAACGACGGGATCGTCCGCGTTCAGCACCGCGACGGCATCGGCGCGCAGCGCCTCCACGGGCTCCGCCGACGCCGCGACGATCGCCTCCCAGGACCCGAAGATCTCCATGTGCGCGACCCCCACGTTCGTCACGACGACGATCTGCGGATCCGCGACGGGGCAGAGCAGGGCCACGTCGCCGACGTGGCGCGCGCCGAGCTCGGCCACGATCACCTCCGTGTCCTCGGGGGTGCGCAGCAGGGTGAGCGGCACCCCCACCTCGGTGTTGAAGGAGTCCGGACTCGCGTGCGTGCGGAACCGAGCGGCCGCCACCGCCGCGGTGAGGTCCTTCGTGGTCGTCTTGCCGTTCGCCCCCGTGATGGCGACCACGGTGCCCTCGAACGCGAGGCGCTCGTCAGCCGCGAGCGCCAGGAGCGCGGTCCCCGTGTCCTCCACGAACACGGCGGGGGTCATCACGTCTGCGCCGCGGCGGACCATGACGGCCGCGGCGCCGTTCGCCGCGGCATCGGCGACGAACCCGTGTCCGTCGACTCGATCGCCGACCAACGCGACGAACAGCGAGCCGGGGGCCGCCATGCGGGAGTCCGTCACCACCGAGTCCACCTGGACGGTCGGCTCGGACGCCGTGCCGGCGACCGCCTGGGCGAGGGAACCGAGCGTTCGGGCCTTCATCCGATCGCCTCGGCGATCGCGTCGCGAGCGACCGTCCGGTCGTCGAACGGTTGGACATCGTCGCCGATCGTCTGTGTCGTCTCGTGGCCCTTGCCTGCGATCACGACGATGTCGCCGGGAGCGGCCGCGGCCACGGCCGCGCCGATCGCACGACGCCGGTCTGGCTCGACGACGTAGCGCGCTCCATGCGGGATGCCGGCGACGATCTCGTCGATGATGACGGCGGGGTCTTCATGGCGTGGGTTATCGCTCGTCACGATCGTCAGGTCCGCGCTCCCCGTGGCGGCCCGCCCCATCATCGGACGCTTCGCCCGGTCGCGGTCTCCACCGCAACCGAACACGACGATCACCTGGCCGGCGGCCAGCGCACGTGCACCCCGGAGCACGCCGAGGATGCTATCCGGCGTGTGTGCGTAGTCCACTACCACCGCGAACGGCTGTCCGGCCTCGATGGGCTCCATCCGACCCGGCACCGTCCCCACCGAGGCGATGCCGCGGGCGATCACTCCTGGTGCGATGCCGAGCGCGAGCCCAGCCGCGAACGCGCCGAGGCAGTTGGAGGCGTTGAAGCGACCGCGGAGCCCACTGCGCACCGACACACCGGCCGCGTCGAACCCGATCCCGCCGAGGCCGACGACGAGGTCGGTCGCACGGACGTCGGCGTTCGCATCGAGCCCGTACGTGGTGATGGGGATCGTCGAAGCGGCCAGGAGCCGGTGGCCCCACGCGTCGTCGGCGTTCACGACGCCAGCGCGAGCGTGCGTGGCCCTGAACAGCGCGGCTTTGGCCTCGAAGTAGGCATCCATCGTCGGATGGAAGTCCAAGTGGTCGCGCGAGAGGTTCGTGAACATGGCGACGTCGACGACGACCCCGTCGAGGCGCTGCTGTGCGAGTGCGTGGGACGAAGCCTCCAGCGCCACCGCCCGAACGCCTGCTGCCACCATGCGCGCGAGCAGACGCTGCATATCGG
>DASUEW010000673.1:0-2019 GCA_036274875.1 Ilumatobacteraceae bacterium | reverse complement strand
GACCATGTTCGCGTTGGGGTCGGTGTTGATGGCCACGATGTTCTTCGAGGCCATCGCGCCGACCCAGTGTTGGATCGCGCCCGAGATCCCGCACGCGAAGTAGACGTCGGGTGCGATCCGTGTACCGGTCTGGCCGACTTGGTCGGTGTGGTTGCGCCAGCCGTTGTTGGTGACGGCGCGTGAACAGCCGACGACGCCGCCGAGCAGTTCGGCGAGCTCCTGCAGCGACGCGAAGCCTTCGGCGGACCCGACACCCCGGCCACCGCCGACGACGACCGGGGCCGTCGACAGCGTGATCCCCGCGACCCGTTCGACGCGGTCGGCGACGACGGTGCGGGCCAGTGACGGATCGAGCTCGGGGTTGAACGGGCGGGGTTCGGCTGCGCCGGCTGATTGAGCGGGCCGCGCGTCGATCGCATGGTGCGCGACGGTGAACAACACCGGACTCGCGTCGACCCGCGCGTGTTCGAGGAGCGAACCGCCCCAGCGGACGCGGGTCACGTCGAACGTATCGCCAAGCGTGAACTCGATGCAGTTGGCGATCATCGGCACGTCGAGACGGGCCGCGGCCTGGGCGAGGATCTCGTTGCCGCGATCCGTGCCGGTCGCGACGACGGCGGTCGGGTGCAGCCTGTCCACAGCCTGGGCAACGACTTCTCCCCACGCCTCGGGGCCGTAGTCACCGAGCAGATCGTGGTGCGCCTGATGGACGGCGTCGACGCCGTATTTCGCGAGGTCTTCGACGAGCGCGTCGGCCGACTCTCCGATGGTGAGGGCCTCGACGGTGTCGTCGTGTTGCGCGGCGAGCCGAGCCGCGGCGGTCACGCCCTCGAACGCGGCAGCCGCGATCGATCCGCGATCGTGCTCGATGACGGCGAGGATCACTTCAACACCCCGAGCGACTCGAGCAGATCGACCACCGCCGGCGCGGCATCGACACCCGAGCCGAGCACGACGGTCTTCGACGCCTGCTCCGCCGGCGCCCGAAGCCGAACCATCTGCTGACCGCCGGGGTCCGCGGTCGGGCGCGTCGTCGCGACCTGGACCTTCTTCGACGCCAGGCGACCTTTCATCGTCGGGTACCTGGGGAGGTTGATTCCCTCCTTCACGCCGACGACGGCGGGCAACTGCAGCCGGTAGACCTCGCGCCCGGCGTCGGCCTCGCGCCAGACCTCGGCCATGCCATCGGCGACGTTGATGCCCTTCGCACCGTTGACCATCGGCCGGCCGAGCGCATGGGCGACGCGGATGCCCACCTGGAATCCACCGGAGTCGGCTGACTCGTTGCCGAACAGGATCAGGTCGAACGGCCCGTCCGCCGCCTCGAGGTCGACGACGGCCTTCGTGATCGCACGCGCCGTGCGCTGCGGATCCCAGTCGCTTCCGTCGGTTGCGAGGAGAACCGCGTTCGTGGCTCCGACGCTGGCGGCGTAGCGGAGTTGCTCCTCGGCCTCGGCGGGACCGAGGGTCAGCACGGTCACCTCCCCGCCGCCGGCTTCCACGAGTTGCACGGCGGCCTCGAGAGCGCACTCCTCGTGCGGGCTGGTCGTGAAGCCGAGGAACGCGGTGTCGACCGCCTGCTCGTCGGCCGTGATGTTGATGCGCGCCCCCGGCGCCGGCACCCGCTTCACGCAGACCAAGATCTTCATTCAAGGGCTCGCTTCGCTCGCCTGCCGTGCTCGCCGCCTCCGCTGCGCTTCGGCGTCTCACCCCAAGTCATGTCTTCATCCGGGTGTCGTCGGGGTCGAAGAGCGGCTGGCTGCCGACGCGCACCACGCGCACCGGGATCAGCTCGATCATGTACATCACCCGCAACTCGTTGCCCTCGAGCGCGTGGTGTGGTGGGAGGTAGGCGAGCAGCAGGTACCAGTCGAGCGACGGGGCGGCGCCAGCAGTTGTCACCCGTGACACGCGACCATGGGCGTCGACGATGCGCTCGCCGTCGAGCGTGAGGATCGGCTCGTTGCCGCCGGTCGGGTACCGGGGCGTGCCGTCGGCGCTCGTGTGGTCGAGGATCGC
>DASUEW010000672.1:0-2649 GCA_036274875.1 Ilumatobacteraceae bacterium | reverse complement strand
ACGTTCTCGATGTCGAACGCCGAGAGCGCCTGCCGCTTGCGCTCCCCCACCCCGCGCAGGCGGCCGACGTCGATCTCGGCCAGCTCGCGAAGCGTGATCGGTCCCGTCACGCGCCCTGAGTCACTCCACCCCGAACAGGTACGGGTACAGCGGTTGACCGCCGCTGTGCACCTCGACCTGCACGTCGGCACGCCGGTCGGCGAGCCATGCTTCGATCGCAGCGGTGGCGGACGGAGTGGCGTCGACCCCGGTGATCACGGTGACGAGCTCGCGTCCGGGCGTGACCAGCTGGTCGAGCAGCACCGTCGCCGCGCCGACGGCATCCGGCGCGACCGACACGATGCCGTCGCCACGAACGAGACCGATCCAGTCGCCCTGCTTGATCGGGCCGATCTCGCTCGTGCTGTCGCGCACCGCCCGGGTCACCTCGCCGGTCGACACCGATCCGGCCGCGGTGGTCATCTCTTCGCCGTTCTCCTCGCACGAGGCCTCTGGGTCGTAGACGACCAGGGCAGCCAGCGCCTCGGCCATCGACTGGGTCGGCACCACGACCACCGTCTTCGCGGTGAGGGAGTCGACCTGCTGAGCGACGGGGATGATGTTCTTGTTGTTGGGCAGGATGACGACCTGGTCGGCGTTGACGTGCTCGACGGTGTCGAGCAACTCGGCCGTCGACGGGTTCATCGTCTGGCCGCCGGTCACGACCCCCTGGACACCCAGGTTCGAGAACAGCTCGACGAGGCCGTCGCCACTGCACACCGCGACCACCGCGCACGTGACCTGCGGCAGGCCGGCACCGGCACGGGTGCGCACACCAGCGGCCGGGATCGGCAACGTCATCTCGGCCGTGCGGTGAGCGTGCTCGTCGGCAACCTCCTCGAACAGGTCGGTGATCCTGATCTGCTTCGGTCGCCCGCCGAGGTCGAGGGCCACCTCGATCGCGGCGCCGATGTCGTTGGTGTGGACGTGACAGTTCCACAGCCCATCGCCCCCGACGACCACGATCGAGTCCCCGATGTCGCCCCATCGGTGCTTGAAGTCGTCGATGCGCGCATCGGGCAGATCGCAGAAGTACATGACCTCGTAGCGCTGCTCGCTGACGTCCAGCTCGCCGTCGACACCCGAGGTGCGATCAGCCACGGACTGGAGGTGATGCCCGATCGGGCCCTCCACGAGCTCGGGCTCCGGCAGCGGGTCGCCACCGACCACGTGCAGCGCCGAGTCGAGAAGCAGCAAGTAGCCGGCGCCACCGGCGTCGACGACGCCGGCCTCCTTGAGCACCGCGAGCAGCTCCGGGGTGTTGTCGAGGGACGCCTTGCCGGCCTTGCGCGCAGCCCGCAACACGTCGACGAGCGGAGCTCCCCCGCTCGCCGCAGCCTGCGCGGCCTCGGCCGACTCGCGAGCCACCGTCAGGATCGTGCCCTCGACCGGCTTGAGCACCGCCTGGTAGGCGGCGGTCGCCGCGGTCGTCAAGGCGTCGGCGAATCGGGTCGCCGTCACGTCGTCGTGACCCTTCAACGTCGACGTCATCCCCCGCAGGATCTGACTTAGGATCACCCCGCTGTTGCCGCGCGCTCCCATCAACGAGCCGTGGCTGATGGCGTCGCACGTCGGATCGAGCTCGACCGGCACCGACTCCATCGCGGCGACGACGGCGTCGAGGGTGCGAGCCATGTTCGTGCCGGTGTCGCCGTCGGGAACCGGATACACGTTGAGGAGGTTGATGGCGGCGGCGTGGGCCCTCACGGTGTCGCGATAGGTCGTGATCACCCTCCTGAGGGCCTGGGCATCGAGCCGCTCGAGGGTTGGCACGGGCACATCGTAGTAGTGGCGTTCGCGCAACCGCTGGTAGCCTCGGAGTGCTGTTCAGGCGTCCTCGCTGGCTCGCGTCCGCGCTGCACATCGAGACCTACGGCACCGTCCAGGAGAGCGTCCCCAGGAGATCGTGATGGCATCGGTATGTGAAGTGTGCGGCAAGAAGCCCTCATGGGGCATGTCGGTGTCGCACTCGCACCGGCGCACGAAGCGACGCTGGAACCCCAACATCCAACGCGTGCGCGCACTGGTCGGGGGCGCCCCGAAGCGGGTCAACGTCTGCACCGGCTGCATCAAGGCCGGCAAGATCACCAAGGCCGGCCTCGTCGGCAAGCTCGACAAGTCCGCCGTCGGCGCGTCGACCGACAAGTAGTCCCGGCCGGCCGTGCAGGGCGTCGTGAAGGCCTACGACCCGGGTTCCGGACTCGGTGTCGTCATGTGTGACACCGATCTCGCCGACTACGACCTCGCCGCCGACGCGCTCGAGGGCTCGATCTTCCGCATGGTCCGCCAGGGCCAGCGGGTCGTGTTCGACCTCGACGGAGCGGGCCGGGCGACGCGGCTGCGTCTCGGCTCCGAGGTCGACATGGGTACGCCGGGCCGGCACTAGCCGCCAACAGACACCTGATTCTGCACCGAATCGTGCCGGACCCGTCGTTGAGAGGTGAAGGCCCGGTTCGGGCGGCGGCGGCGTCAGCCACTTCGCCGCCCGGCTCAAGAGCAGCCCGTTTCCAATCGTCCCGTGCGATCGACAAGACTTGACCCGTCAGCCCCAACGAGGAGTGCACGACGACATGAGCGCAACCACAGGCAACGAACGGCTGAAGCGTTGGG
>DASUEW010000671.1:0-2517 GCA_036274875.1 Ilumatobacteraceae bacterium | reverse complement strand
CAGCTCAAGCAGCTCGCGAAGGCGTCGGGCGTCAAGCACGTCGAGCTCGACCACAAGCTGACTGCCTTCGAGCATTCGGGCAGCACCGGCGACCTCGAATACGAGAACGCGTGGGGCGTCGAGCACATCGGGACGCGCCCGGTCCACCTGGCCGGCAACACGGGCCAGGGGATCAAGCTCGCGGTCATCGACACGGGCCTCGACTATATCCACGACGACCCCGACAACGTGCCGTACGTCGTCGATCCCGAGTTCCTCTCGAACTACGCGGGCGGCTACGACTTCGTCAACAACGACCCCGATCCGATGGACGACAACGGCCACGGGACGCACGTCGCGGGCATCATCGCGGCCGAGAAGAACGGCTATCTCATCGTGGGCGTCGCGCCCGGCGTCGAGCTCTACGCGCTCAAGGTTCTCGGCGCCACCGGCTCGGGCGACTACTCGGGTCTCATCGCGGCCCTCGGTTGGGCCGTGGACCACGACATCGACGTCGTCAATATCAGCCTTGGCGGACACGAGGTTTCGGCGGCGCTCCAGACCGCGGTCGCGAACGCCGCGGCGGCCGGTCTGACCATCGTCGCGGCCAGTGGCAACGTCAATCCGAACAACATCAACGAGTTGCTCTACGGCTGCGCCGTCGCCTATCCAGCGGCCTACGACCAGGTGATCGCGACGACGTTCACGAACCCGTCCGACAAGCTGACGGGCTTCTCGTGCACAGGCACCCAGGTCGATATCGCCGCGCCAGGCGACGCGATCATCTCGACGGTGCCGGTCGGCTCGTGCATGTTCTGCAAGCCGCAGGGCTACGGCGCGAACAGCGGGACATCGATGGCGTCGCCCCACGTGGCCGGAGTCGCGGCTCTGATCCTCTCCGCGGGGATCGCCAACGGCGGCGACCCATCGACGCTTGCCGACGATGTAAAGGCGCACCTCTGCGCGACAACGACGCAGGCCGGGATGTTGATCACCGATCCGAAATATCCCATGAACTACGGCTGCGGGATCGTCAACGCCCGCAAGGCACTCATCGAGACGCCGCCACCGCCACCGGTCGCCAGCGGCGCGCCCGTCGCGGCCGACGACGCGGCCACGACCGTCGAGGACACGCCGACCGACGTCGCGGTCCTCGCCAACGACACCGATCCGAACGGCGACACGCTATCCGTGACCGCGGCCACTGATCCGGCCCACGGCACGACCGCGATCCAGCCCAACGGGACCGTCCGCTACACGCCCGATCCCGACTACGCCGGCGCCGACACGTTCGACTACACGGTCGGCGACGGGACTGGCAATTCGGACACGGGCTCCGTCGCCGTCACGGTCACGCCAGTCAACGACGCGCCGACCGCCGCCGACGACGTCCTCGTCACGCTCCGGAACACCGCCGGCTCGGTCGCCGTGCTGGCGAACGACAGCGACGTCGATGGCGACACGCTCTCTGTCACCGGCGTCTCCACGCCTGTCCACGGCACGGCCACGCTCGAGGCCGACGGCTCGATCACCTACCAGCCGGCCCTGGGCTATGACGGGGCCGATGGCTTCGACTACACGATCGGCGACGGCGCCGGTGGTTCGGCGAACGGCCACGTCGCGGTGACCGTCGTCGCCGTCAATCAGCCGCCGGTCGCGGTCGACGACAGCGCGTCGGTCGCCGAGGACGGCAGCGCGTCGATCGACGTCGTGGCCAACGACATCGATCCCGATGGCGGCCCGGTGACCGTGACCACGCTCGGCCAGCCAGCCCATGGATCGACGTCACTCGCCGTCGACGGCACGGTGACCTACGTCCCGGCCCCGAACTACAACGGCACCGACTCGTTCGGCTACTCCATCTCCGACAGCATCGGCTTCACGGATTCGGCCACCGTTGCGGTGACCGTGACGGCCACGAACGATGCGCCGACGGCGGCTGCCGACACGGCGACGACGAACGAGGACACGGCCGTCGCGATCGACGTCGTCGCGAACGACACTGATATCGACCTCGACACGCTGACTCCCAGCGCGGTCTCGGCGCCGGACCTCGGCTCCGCCGCGATCGCCCCCGACGGCAAGATCGTCTATACCCCGCCGCCGAACTACTTCGGCCCGGACGCGTTCAGCTACACCGTCTCGGACGGCCAGGGCGGGTCGGCGAGCGCCTCAGTGTCGGTGAATGTCAATTCGGTCAACGACGCGCCCACCGCGGCGCCGAAGACCGCGACGACGAAATACGGAACCGTAGTGACGGTTGCGTTGACCGGGTCGGACGTCGAGACGTGCGATCTCCAGTTCCAAATCGTCACCCCGCCGTCGCACGGGACGCTCGGCAGCCTGTCGAGCGTGCTCTGCGTGACGCTCCTGCCGCCGTACTCCGATTCGTCGAAGGTCAAGTACACGCCGGCGGCCGGCTGGTCCGGCACCGATCAGTTCACCTATCGGACCAAGGACGGCGTGCTCTGGAGCGCTCCGGCGACCGTGACGATCACGACGACGCCAGCCGTTCAACTGCACGTCGGCGATCTGGAT
>DASUEW010000670.1:0-2883 GCA_036274875.1 Ilumatobacteraceae bacterium | reverse complement strand
GTCTGATCCGGTCATTGCGTCGAGGCGGCGCGTGTCCCCTGGTGATCCGGTCATGGTTGGTCCGGTCGTGGCGTACTCGCGGCGAGCGCCATCGATCAGGGTCAGCCCGCGGAGCCCCGGGAGGCGGTCGATGCGGCGGTCGATCCGGCGCGCCATCTCGGCACCCTCGTCGTCGCCGAACAGGTAGGTGATGAGGTGCACCGTCTCGTCGGGTGGCATGACCCCGGAGCCAACCGGTGTCCAGAAGTGGGCGAGCGCCCAGCGCGTCATCCGTTGCGCGCGCCGATTCTCGAGACGCCGTGTCGCCTCGCTCGCGTAGAAGTCGATGTGGCGACCCTCCTGCTTGGCGATCCGGCGGACGAGCTCGGTGAGCGTCGGATGACCCGTCCGCTGGGCGAGCCGTACGTAGGCGGCCTGGGTGGTCCACTCGTTCACCGCACCCCATGTGAGCGACACCGTCACGATGTGCTCGGTCAACACCGACGCGAGCATCGTCCCCAGCGTGCCGAGCCGTCCGCTGCCGACCCGCTGGCGGGCGGCGTCGATGCGGGGCCGGCCGGCGATCTCACCGTGCGCCCGCAGCACCTTGCCGATCGCCTCGCCGTGCCAGAACTCCTCGTAGGCCCACATCGTGAGGAAGGTGGTGATGACGGGGTCGTCGTGGGCGCGGGTCACGAGCAGGTCGCGCAGGTAACAGACGGTGTGGTGTTCGACGTCGTGCATGTAGCGAAGACAGCGCAACGCCTCGTCGGGGAGCGGGTGCCGACGGAAGTCGTCGTAGTCGATGTCGGAATCGTCGAGGGCGGCGACGGATGCGACGTAGCGGTCGATGTCGAAGTTCACGTCCGGTAGTTCGTCGGCAGAGACGATCCGGTTTGGTCCGACGAACGATCGTCCTGTTCCGATTCCGGGTCGCATCCGAACCGTCGACGCGGCCATCATCGTCAGTCGTGATCGAGCACTACCGCGCTGTCTGGGAGGAGATGATCGGTGCGGGTGGGCCGTTCGCGATGTCCGAGATCGTGGTTCGTGGCGTCCCGATGCGCGTGTTCGACTCGGCACCTCCCACGATGCGGTCGGTGTGGGAGTTGGCCGCACTGCACGGCGACAAGACCTACGTCGTGTTCGAGGACGAGCGGTACAGCTACGCCGAGATCAGCGCCATGTCGCGTGCCCTCGCCCATCGTCTGCGTGACGTACATGGCGTCGAGCGCGGCGATCGTGTCGCGATCGCGATGCGGAACTACCCGGAGTGGGTCGTGGCCTACTGGGCCACGGTGTCGCTCGGCGCCGCGGTCGTCGGCATGAACGCGTGGTGGACGAGCCCCGAGATGGAGTACGGCCTGGCCGACTCGCGCCCGAAGGTGCTGATCGCCGACGACGAGCGGCTGGAACGGGTGATCCCGATCTTGCCAGGGCTGCGGGAGACCGAGCCGATGACCGTCATCACCGTTCGCTCGGATCGTCAGGTGCCGGACGATCCCGGTTCGATCTCGGAACGGTGGGCCGACGTCGTGCGTGCCGAGGGCGCGCCGGCGACGCTTCCGGCGGCCGACATCGATCCTGACGACGACGCCTGCATCTTCTACACGTCGGGCACGACGGGCTTCCCGAAGGGGGCGCAGCTGACGCACCGCGGTTCGGTGCACAACTTGATGAACCTGATGTTCATGGGGCTCGTCTCGAGCACCGCCGAGGCCAGGGCGAGGGCGGCGGCGGCCGGCGACGCGAGCACCGCGCCCACCGCAGTGCCGGCCCAGCCGGTGTTCATGGCACCGACCCCGCTCTTCCACGTCACGGCGTGCAACTGTCTGCTCCATCCGGCGACGCTGCTGGGCGGAACGATCGTGCTCACGTACAAGTGGGATCCGGGTCGCGCGCTCGAGCTCATCGAGCGTGAGCGCGTCACCAACTTCTCGGGTGTGCCGACGATGAGCCGCGAGTTGCTGTCGCATCCCGACTGGAGCACACGTGACACGTCGTCGTTGCTCGGGATGGCGGGTGGCGGCGCGGCAGTGCAACCCGATCTCGTCGGCAAGATCGAGAAGTCGTTGGAGAAGGGTTCGCCGGCCACTGGTTACGGGCTCACCGAGACGCACGGCATCGTCACCGCCAACTCCGCCGGCTTCTACCTCGCCAAACCGGAGTCGTGCGGACCCGTGGTGCCGACGCTCGACGCCAAGCTGATCGACGAAGCGGGCGACGACCTGCCGAGCGGTCCCGACGCCATCGGGCGCTTGTGTGTGCGTGGTTCGATCGTGATCAAGGGCTACCTCAACCAGCCGGAGGCGACGGCCGCGGCGATACGCGACGGGTGGTTCGACACCGGCGACATCGCCCGTATCGACGACGACGGGTTCGTGTTCATCGTCGACCGCGCCAAGGACATGGTTCTTCGTGGCGGCGAGAACGTGTACTGCTCGGAGGTCGAGACGGCGATCCACCAGCACGACGACGTCGCCGAGGCGGCGGTGTTCGGGATCCCCGACGAGCGGCTCGGCGAGGAGGTCGCGGCGGTCGTGGTGCTGAAGCCGGGCTCGGAGCTCGACGAGGACGGGCTGCGCCAGTTCCTCGCCGAGCGGATCGCCAAGCACAAGATCCCCGCCCGGATCTGGTTCCGCGCCGAGCAACTCCCCCGCAACGCCAGCGGCAAGTTCCTGAAGCGCGAGCTCCGCGCCCAGCTCGTCGGCGACTGAAACCCCCGGTTCGGTCTGCTTGAGTGGGCGCGTGGCTGCGTTTGAAGCAGACAGGTCGGTGGTCAGGTGAGGTCGGCGAGGACGGCCATCGCTGCGTTGCGGCCGTTGAGGCCGATCACGCTGCCGGCCGGATGCGTCGCCGCCCCGCACAGGTAGACCCCGGTGCCGGGTGAGCGCGGCGCCAGCC
>DASUEW010000669.1:0-13039 GCA_036274875.1 Ilumatobacteraceae bacterium | reverse complement strand
CGACACCGAAGCCGCCGGTCGACCGGTAGCCGGCATCGAGCCGCTCGACCGTGAGCTCCGGGAGCACGTCGCCCAGCACCCGCACGTACACGTGTGCGCCGACCCTTCGATCGACCGCCACGCGGTTGCCGTTCACGTCCACGACTCCCTGGGTGAGCGAGGCGACGATGCCCGCCGCGTGATCCCCTCCGCCTATGTTGGCGGGCGCGTATCAGTCGCGTGCGACGCGATCGGCCGTGTCGGCGGCGTCGGCGACGAGGTCGGCCACCTCATCTGGATGCGTGAACGGTGCCATGTGGTCGAGGTGGGGCAGATGACGAAACGTCCCGTTCGCCAGCCGTCGGGCCATCTCGTCTCCCGTCGATGCGGGACCGAACTCGTCGGCCTCACCGATCACCACCAACACCGGAGTGGTGATCTCCGGCAACAGGTCCCACACCCCGTTTTCCCTGCCGTTCATGAACGTCTGCGCCTCGAGCTCGGGGTCGCACCGGAGCGTGACTCCGTCGGCAGTCGGGGCGAAGCCGTGCTCGACGTAGTTGTGCAACGCATCCGGGGTGAACGCAGCCATCGGTGGCTTGGATCCGTAGTTGTCGATCGCGTCCTGGTACGACCGGAACGAGCGCCGGCGACGTCGGGCGGCCTCGACCATCGACGTCAGCAGGACAGAAGGCGATCCGTCGTCGGTGACCTGAGCAAGCCGTGGGGATCCGATCGGCTCGAAGGCGATGATCAGCTCGAACAGCGATGGATCCCGGTGCGCAGCCATCAACAGCGCCGACCCTCCCATCGAGTGGCCGAACGCGATCAACCCGCCGTCGGGAGCGAGTGCGTGAGCTGCCACCGACGCGTCGTCGCCGTACCTCCTCCAGTCGACTTCCCAGCCGGGCGGTGCCGGGGTGTCGCCGTGACCGCGGAAGTCGAGCCCGAACGTGTGGAACCGCTCGGCGAGGGCCGCCGCCATGGGAACGTAGGCGTGGGCGTGGAAGCCGGTGGCGTGCGAGATCAGGAGTGTGCGGCCGCGGCCCCCGAGATCATGGACGGCGACGGAGACCCCGTCGCTCGATTCGACTCGCCTCATGGTCATGTCCCGGCTGTCATGTCGGTGCTGTATGTCCCGGCTGCCACGTCCGGTCGAGCGACGTCCGACCGCTCAGCGCTCGTTCCGACGATTCCGACTCCGCCGCCACCAGCTGATGAACAGCCGGTCGAGGACGACGCCGAGCACGAGCGCCGTCGTCAGCGCCGTCCACGTTCGGGTGCTGATCTCGAAGAACAAGAAGTCGATCCGGTGGCGTTCACGGTTCTGGAACACGAAGACGACGGCGAGCGCAGCGACCGCGACGAACGCGATCAGCTTGATCGGCGGACCGCTCTGCCCACTGGTTGCGGTCTCGTCGTCGATCGGCCTGTTCACGATCCGTACCTCCCGATCACTCTCTGTCGAATGCTGTTGCGGAACCCTGTGCCGTGGAACCCTGCGCCGTCGAGCCCTGTGTTGACGACGACGGCTTGGGTTCTCTCGGCAACCCGAGTAGACGTTCGCCGATGATGTTGCGCTGGATCTGACTCGTGCCCCCGGCGATCGTTCCTCCTGGTGCCGCCAGCATGCCAGATGCTCCCGCTCCGTCGACGCTACTGCTGGCGCCGCCGAGGCCGCCGCGCAGCATCGCCGCGTCGAACATCAGCTCGGTGATCCCGAGCTTCATCAACGACGCGGCGGTCGATGCCGCCGGCCCCTGCCGCAGCGCCATCGCCTTGTACGCCTGCCCGCGCGCCACGAGCCCGGCGAGCTGCTGGCGCTCGATCGGCCCGAGCTCCTCGACCTGGCCGTCGGCGTCGACGATCGCGACCAGCTGTTCGAGTCGGCGCTCGAGCCCGATCACGGCCGTTCCGATGTGTCCTCGTTCGTTCGTGAGCACGGCCATCCCGACGCCCCAACCGCCGTGCAGCGGACCGAGGAGATGCTCGGCAGGCAGCTCGACGTCGGTGAGGAAGACCTCGTCGAACTCCGCCTCGCCCGTCATCTGACGCAGCGGGCGGACGTCGACGCCCGCCAGATCCATCGGGAACAGGAAGAAGCTGATGCCGTCGTGCTTGCCGGCGCCCGGGTCGGAGTGAGCCGTCGCGGCGCCGGCCGAATCGGTCCTGGCCATGAGGATGCCCCAGTTGCTGTACCGGCCGCCGGAGCACCACACCTTCTGCCCGTTGACGACGTAGTGGTCGCCATCGCGCTCGGCCCGCGTCGTGAGCGACCCGAGATCGCTCCCGGCGCCGGGCTCCGAGAACAGCTGGCACCAGAGGTGCTCCGCGGCGAGCGTCGGACGCAGATGGGCCGCCTGTTGTTCGGGCGTGCCGAAGCGCAGGATCGCGCCGCCGGCGAGCACGAGGCCGACCATGTTGAACGCCGACGGCACACCGGCCGATGCGCACTCGACCTGCCACGCCGCGGTGTGCTCGATGGTGAGGCCCTGCCCGCCAAGGTGCTCGGGCCAGTTGATGCCGGCGTACCCGGCGTCGTGGATGCGGCGCTGCCAGTCGACGGCATGCTCCACGAGGTGCGGCGGGCAGATCGCGCCGTAGTCGGCAGGTGCGAATCGACGATGCTCGGCGATCCAGGCCCGTGCCCGTGCCCGGTAGTCCTCTAACTCCGCCAACGCTCGATCTCCATCAGCGCTCGCCCGATCGCCGAGTCGCGTTGCTCGTTCGTCGCTGCTGATTCGTCGCTGCTGATTCGTCGTTGCTCATTCGTCCGGTCGTTCCCGGGCGCGCGGGATCCGCACCTGCTCGCCGGGGCCGAACCGGACGACGCCTTCGGCCGTCTGGATCGGCGCGCCAGGTGCCGTCTCGACCTTGACGGTGCATCCCTCCTGGTCGACGTCGACCACCAGCCGTGCTCCGTGACGCAGGATCCGAAACGTCATGCTGTCCCACCCCGCCGGCAGCCTTGGTTCGAAACGCAGCCACTCGCCATTGTCGACCATGCCGGCGAAGCCGTGCACCAGAGCGGCCCAGACGCCGCCGCACGACGCGATGTGGACACCGTCCGACGTGTTGCCGTGGAGGTTGCACAGATCGAGGAACAGCGCGTGTCGGAAGTAGTCGAACGCCAGCTCGTCGTGCCCGACCTCGGCGGCGACGATGGCCTGGACGCACGCCGACAGCGACGAGTCGTTCGTCGTGATCGGGTCGTAGTAGTCGAAGTCGCGGCGCTTCTCCTCACGGGTGAAGTGCTCGCTGCGCATGTACATCGCGAGCACGACGTCGGCCTGCTTCAGGACCTGGAAGCGGTAGATCACGAGCGGGTGGTAGTGGAGCAGCAACGGGTACCGGTCGGCCGGGGTGTTCTCGAAGTCCCACCGCTCACGCTCGAGGAAGTTCGTGTCCTGGGGATGGATGCCCAGCGTCTCGTCGTAGGGGATGAACATCGCGTCGGCGGCGCGGCGCCACGCCGCGATCTCGCTGCGGTCGAGCCCCGTACGCCGCCTGAGCCGGTCGAAGGACCCGGTCTCCCAGTCGGCGATGAACTCCACGGCCTTCGCCGCGAACGACAGGTTGAAGCGCGCCATCATGTTCGTGTACGTGTTGTCGTTGACGACGGTGGTGTACTCGTCGGGGCCGGTGACGCTGTGGATGTGGAACGAGGCGTCACCGTTGGCCGCGTAGAACCCGAGGTCCTCCCACAGGCGAGCGGTTTCGACCATCATCTCGGCGCCCTCGTCGACGAGGAAGTCGACATCGCCGGTGGCGTTGAGATAGCGCTCCAACGCGTACGCCACGGCGGCGTTGATGTGGTACTGCGCGGTGCCGGCCGCGTAGTAGGCCGACGCCTCGTCGCCGTTGATGGTGCGCCACGGGTACAGCGCGCCGTGCTGGCTGAGCTCGGCCGCCCGCCTTCGAGCGGCGGGCAGCATCCGCCACCTGAACCGCAGCAACTTGCGGGCGATGTCGGGGCTCGTGTAGGCGAGGAACGGGATGACGTAGACCTCGGTGTCCCAGAAGTAGTGGCCGTCGTATCCGCCGCCTGTGAGCCCCTTGGCGGCGATGCCGTGCTCATGGGTGCGCGCCGACGCCTGGGCGAGCTGGAACAGGTTCCAGCGGACGGCCTGCTGGGCCGGCGCGTCGCCACGTATCTCGACATCGCTGCTGTGCCAGAACTCGTCGAGCCAGGCCCGCTGCTGGGCGAGGATCTGCTCGGGTCCGTCCGACCGCGCCCGGGCCAGCGTGCGGTGGCAGCGGTCGGCGAGCTCCTCGGCCGGCACGCCGGTCGACGTGTGGTACGCCACGAGCTTGGCGATGCGTACGGTCTCGCCCGGCACGGCGTCGATCGTGAAGACGGTCTTGGCGAGGTCGGCCCCGATCGTCGTCTCGATCGAGTGCGAGCACGACGTCTGCAGCAGGTGCTGATAGCCGCACGCGAGGGTCATCCCACTGTTCGCACATTGGTAGCCGAGGAGCACTTCGCCGCCCGTGTCGGGATCGTCGTGGCGCCGCTGCAGCTTCGGCAGCAGCACGCGGTGCTGGAACCGGCGGGCCTGGCGCGGGTCGCGACCCTCGCCGAGCGCGGCGGTTCGCACGTGGTATTCGTCCTCGCCGTCCTGGCGGTTCATGAGTTGCGACGACACGACGACTGGCGCCGCGCCGTCGAGCATCGTGAACTCGAGCAGCATCATCGCCAGGTGACGGTGGTGGAAGCTCACGAGACGCTCGGACCGGACGCGGACTCGCTTGCCCCCCGGGGTGCGCCAGATGACGTCGCGTGAAGAGGCGCCGGTGCGGAAGTTGAGGACGCGCTCGTAGTGCTCGAGATCGGCGTTGACGATGAGCAACGGTTCGTCGTCGACGTACAGCTTCATCAGCTTGGCGTCGGGGACGTTGACGATCGTCTGCCCGGTCTTGGCGAACGCGAACGCGTCCTCGGCGTGCTTGATGTCCCACGTCTCGTGGAAGCCGTTGAGGTACGTGCCGTGGCTGTGTGCCTCGCGGCCTTCGGTGGCGTTGGCGCGCATCCCGATGTACCCGTTGCCGATGGCGAACAGCGACTCGGTCACCCCGAGGTCGTCGCCGCCGTACTCGCACTCGACGAGCCGCCACGGGTCGACCGGGAACCGGGCGGTGTCGAGGCTGTCCGGCTGTTCGATGTACTTCACGCCAGTTCCGTTCCGGTCGTCTCGATCGTGTCGGCGAGGTCTTCGACGATGGCATCGGCGCCGTGGGCGGCGAGTGCCGCGGCGTTGCCGCCACGGTCGATGCCGAGCACGAAGCCGAAGCCGCCGTCCTTTGCTGCCGCGATGCCGGTGACCGCATCCTCGACGACGACCGCCCGCTCGGGTGCGACGCCGAGCAACTCGGCGGCGCGGAGGAACGTGTCGGGCGCCGGCTTGCCGGCCAGTCCTTCGGCCGTCGCCGTGGTGCCGTCGACGACGACGCCGAACCGATCGCCGAGCCCGGCCGCCTCCAGCACGCGGCGGGCGTTCTTCGACGAGGACACCACGGCCTGCGGCACCCCGGCGGCGTCGAGGAGGTCCATCACCGCCATCGATCCCGGGTACGGCGCGATTCCTTCGGAGTCGAGCACCTCGTTGAAGACGACGTTCTTACGGTTGCCCATGGCGCAGATCGTGTGGCCACCCGGCGGATCGGTCGGGAGACCTTCGGGCAGCTCGATCCCGCGTGAGTGGAGGAACGCCCTCACGCCGTCGTAGCGGGGGCGGCCGTCGATGTGGGCGAGGTAGTCGTCCGGCGTGTAGTCGAAGTCGCGGAACAGCTCGGCCCACGCGCGCTCGTGGACCTCGGCAGTCGGCGTGATCACGCCGTCGAGGTCGAACAGCACGGCCTCGAAGTCGGCCCAGTCGATCGGGTGGGACATCTCGGTCGAGTGTAGGGGCGACCCCCGCCGCGGCTACGGCTACGTGAGACGCCTACGTGAGACGCCTACGACAGATCCAGGCGTTCGAGGGCCTCGGACCGCAGTCGCTTGTAGTCGAGCTTGCCGTTGGCGGACCGCGCGACCGTGCCGACGGAGAAGACGCGCTTGGGTGCCTTGAACGCGGCGAGCTTGGCTTTGACGTGGGCGATCAGCTCGGCCTCGTCGGCGGTCGCGCCCGGGTTGGGCTCGACGAGGGCGGTGATCGCCTCGCCGAAGCGGTCGTCGGGAACGCCGACCACGGCCGCGTCGTGGACCGACGGATGGAGCTTGAGTGCCTCCTCGACCTCCTCCGGATACACCTTCTCACCGCCGGTGTTGATGCACTGGCTGCCGCGGCCGAGCAGTCTCACCGTGCCGTCGGCTTCGACTTCGGCCCAGTCGCCGGGGATCGAGTAGCGCACGCCGTCGATCACCTGGAACGTCGCCGCCGATTTCTCGGGGTCCTTGTAGTAACCGACCGGAGTGAAACCCCTCAGCGCGACATGACCGCGTTCGCCCGAACCGGGCTCGACGTCGCGACCGTCCTCGTTCACTACCCGCGTGTTGGGGCCGAGGCTGAACCTCGCGGTGCCGGCGCCCTCACCTGCTCGCGTCGTGTTGGTCGCCATCCCGATCGCCTCGCTCGATCCGAGCGCGTCGACCAGGATCAGCCGTTCGTTGTGGCGCAACAGGCCGTCCTTGGTCTCCTGTGACCAGATCACACCGGACGAGACGATGACCCGCAGGCTCGAGATGTCCCACCGCCCCGGATCGGCGTCGAGGGCGCGCAGGATCGGCTTGGCGAACGCATCACCGACGATCGACATCGAGTTGATCGAGAACCGCTCGACGGTGTCGAGCAGTTCGACGACGTCGAAGTGCCGGCCCTCCATCGTCGTCACGCTGCCGCCGAGCATCAGGTTGCTCACCGCGTTGAAGAAGCCGGTGCCGTGCATCAACGGCGCCGCGGGAAGGTTGCGGGGACCGGCCGCGACGACCCTCCCGCCGAGCGCGTCGAGATCTTGCTCGGGCGGCATCCTCCGCCGGTTGTTGGCATCGAGGGCACCGAACAGGTCGTCCTGACGCCACATCACACCCTTCGGCATGCCGGTGGTGCCACCCGTGTACAACAGCAACAGGTGATCGCCCGAGCGCCCCCACGGCGCGACGACGCGTCCCGACGCTGCGGCCGCGGCGTCCTCGTACGGGACCGCCCACTCCGGGCACGGTCCCGATCCGTCGTCGACCCAGATCCACAGGTGGATCCCCGGCACCCGATCGCGGACGGCCTCACAGTGCTCGACGAACGCTCCGTGGAAGATGACCGCCACCGCGTCGGCGTTGGTCCAGAGGTACACGAGCTCGTCGTCCGTGTACCGGTAGTTGGTGTTGACGATCGCCAGACCGGCTTTGAACGCGCCGTAGCTGCTCTCGAGGTACTCGGGGCAGTTGTAGAGGTAATGGGCGACCTTGTCCTGCTCGACGACGCCGGCGCCGAGCAGCGTGGCCGCGATGCCGTCGGCACGCCGGTCGAACTCGGCCCACGTGAACTCGCGGTCACCCTGGCGCTGGGCGAGCTCGTCGGGGATTCGCTCGGCGACGCGCTCCCAGGCGTCGGCGAAGTTCCAGCCGGAATCCGTCACCGGTTGCACGGTAGTGGGTCAGGTCGTCGGAGGGCCTTCTCTCAGTCGGTCGAGCGCCGCGGTCGCCGCCGAGTCCTCACGCATCGCGTCCCACATCGACTCGATCCACCACGAGGCGCCCGCCTCGTGCCACGCGGCCGGTGAGTGCTCGGAGCCCACGCCCTCGATCACGATGTCGTACGGCCGGTCGCCGACGAGGGCTCGGATCCCGGCGATCTCGTCGAGCGTCGCTTGGCGGACGTCGCCGTTCTCGACGACCTGGGGGATGAGACCGTCCCATCGCAGCGCCCGCTCCATCGACGGCCGGCGTCCGATCGCACCGACGCACCAGATCGGTACACGCGGTTGTTGCACGGTGCCGCCGATGGTGGGGAAGGCGGTCGGCTTGACGTGGAAGTGGGTGCCGTCGAACTCGAACGGTTGGCCGTCCCACAGGCCGGTGACGATCTCGAGGCACTCGTCCATCAGCTCCGCCCGAGTACGCCGGTCGCACTCCTCGCCGAACGCCTCGAACCCGGAGTCGAGGGCGCCGAGCCCGACGGACAGGATCACGCGTCCGGCACTCAGGCGATCGACGGTGGCGACCTGGCTGGCGAGCTCCCACGGACGACGGCGGGACGGCGGTGTGAGCATCGTGCCGAGGCGGATCGTCGACGTGCGAGCGGCGGCCAGCGCGAGTGAGATCCACGCGTCGACGCCCCAGACCGGTTCCCAGACGAACAAGCCATCCCACCCGGACTCCTCGGCGGCGACGGCGAGACCGCCGACCTCACCGGCATCGGCCCAAGGCACGACGAATCCGAACTTCAAGCGGTCCGTCGAGGCGACCATGACGGCCAACCTTACGGCCCCTCGCTGTGGGTCAATCCAAATGTGCTCGTCACGCGGGTGCGAGCGCCTCGAGCGTGCGGCGTCCCATCGGTTGCTCCAGGGACGGCACGACGAGGCCGATCTCGGTGATCCCCGCCGCCGCGTACTCGTCGATCCGCCGCCGCACGGTCGTCTCGTCGCCGATCAGCGCCACCGCGTCGACGAGGTCGTCGGGGATCTGAGCTGCCAGTTGCTTCGGGTGTGGGCGCGATCGCGCGAACTCGACCAGGTCGCCGAACCCGGCCTCGGCGAACATCTCGCCGTAGCCCGGCGCCGGGAGGTACCCGACGTACCCGTTCGACAGCCACCGCCGCTCCTCGTCGGTCGGGTCGATCGCGGCCGCCAGCCACACCGCCGTGTCGGGATGCAGGGCGGCGAGTCGTGTCGCCGTCGCCGCGGTGACCATGTTGAGCACCATGCGGTCGGCGCTGGCGGCGGCGGCCGCAGCTCTGGGCCCGAACGCGGCGACCGTCAACGTCGTGTCGGGAAGCGGCTCGCGCAGCCGGAACCCGTTGACCCGCCCCCCGTCGATCAGCGTCCGCACGTCACGCGTGCTCTGCTCGAGCGTCGCCGCCGCTCCCGCCCGACCTCGACCGTGCCACCTGGCGACGACGTCGCTCGACGTGCCGAGCGCGACGTGCGTTCGACGTCCGGTGGCGGCCACTGTCGACACTGCCAGCGCGATCTGCACGGGTGAGCGGACGGTGACGGCGAGCGGGCCGAGCACTGGTTCGATGTGCGCCGTGCGGGCGACGATCGTCGCCGCCATCGCCGGCGCGTCGAGCTTGGCCGCTTCGCCGATCCAGACCTGCTCGTAGCCGAGTCGATCCGCTTCGATGGCGACGGCCAGGTCGGCGCCGATCGGCGCGTCGAGCCATTCCCCGAGCACCACCGTCAGACGCACGTCGGCGAACCCTACGCGCACGGTCAGGGCGCCGTACGGTGTGGCGAGTACCGTCGCCGGCGATGGAGACGATCGGGCTCGAGCGCGACGGCGACGTGTTGATCGCCACGATCGACCATCCCGATTCGGCCTTGAACGCCGTCGACGCCCGCCTTCATCGTGAGCTCGGCGAGTTGTTCCGCACCATCAAGCAGGAGTCGACCGCCCGCGCAGTCGTGCTCACGGCCCGCGGGAAGGCATTCTCGGCGGGCGGCGACATGTCGTGGTTTCCGAAGCTGCGCACGTCGGAGGTGGCGCACGCCCTGCGACGCGAGGGCAAGCAGCTGATCTGGGACCAACTCGACGTCGAGGTGCCGATCGTCTGCGGCCTGAACGGCTCGGCAGTGGGCCTCGGCGCATCGGTCGCGCTCCTGTGCGACGTGATCGTGATGGCCGACGACGCCAAACTCATCGATCCGCACGTGCTCGTCGGTCTCGTCGCCGGCGACGGCGGCGCCGCGATCTGGCCGCTGCTGCTCGGCCCGCTCGCCGCCAAGCGCCACCTGATGTTGGGTGACCCGCTCACGGCCGCCGACGCGGTTCGACTGGGCGTGGCGGTCGAATCGTGCCCAGCCGCCGACGTCGCGACCCGTGCTCGAATTTGGGCCGATCGCCTCGCCGCGGGTGCGCCGCTGGCGGTGCAGGGTACGAAGATCGCGGTCAACGCCCAGATCAAGCAGGCGTTGTTGACGAGTTTCGACGTGTCGATGGCGCTCGAGATCGGGTGCTTCTTCTCGAACGACCACGCCGAGGCCGTCGACGCGTTCGTTGCCCACCGGACACCTCACTTCGAAGGACGATGAGCGAGGCACCGATCGGATGGCGATGGACGCGATCGAAGCGATCATGACGACCCGGGCGATTCGCCGTTTCCGCGACGAGCCGGTGGACGACGCCGACATCGCGACGTGCCTGCGCGCTGCCCAGCAGGCGCCGAGCGGCGGCAATGTGCAGCCCCAGCAGTACATCGTGCTGACCGAGCCGGCGCAGAAGGCGGCGATCGGCGAGTGGTACCGCGCCGCGTTCGATCGCTACGAGCGTTCGCTCCCAGAGCCGACGGACTTCCGCGACGAGGCGCAGGCCGAGTCGTGGCGGAGAACGCGCGACGCCAGCCGCCACCTCGCGGATCACCTCGCCGACGCACCCGTGATCGTGCTGTTCCTCCAACCGATCATTCCGTGGACTCCGCGCGACGACGAGGGTGCGATGGACATCGGCCGTCTCGACGCGAGCGTGTATCCGGCCGTTCAGAACTTCTGCGTCGCCGCCCGCTCACTCGGTCTCGGTACCGCGCTCACGACGGTGATCCGCATCCACACCGCCGAGGTGCTCGAAGCGCTCGGTGTGCCGAGCGGGCCAGACGGGTCAGCGCGCTACGAGATCGCGGCGCTCGTCCCTGTCGGATGGCCGGCAGGCAAGTTCGGCGTCGCGCCCCGCAAGCCGGCGCCCGCCGTGACCCACTGGAACCGCTGGGGCGAGAAGCGACGCGATTCAAGCGCCGGCTGAACCGCGAGCACCAGCGAGGAAGCCGACGAGGGCGTCGTTGAACTGCGCTGGTCGTTCGAGGTTGGAGATGTGGCCGGCACCTGCGATCTCGACGTAGCGGCTGCGAGGTATGGCGTCGGCGAGGTGGCGCGCGTAGCTCGGCGGTGTCTCGCGATCGTGCTCGCCGACGACGACGAGGGTCGGCGCGGCGATGTCGGCCAGCCGATGGCGCACGTCGTGCGAAGGGATGCACCGAACCGCGCCTTCGAACGCGGCCGGGCCGATGCGCGCCATCGCTGCGGCCGCGTCGGCCACGGCCGTCGAGGCGGGAGCCATGATCGAGCCCAACACGCCGGTGGCCATCGATGCCGGCGTCGCCCCGGCGCGGATCGGGGCGAGACGCGCCTCGATCCACGTCTCGGCGTCGGTGGACCCATCGAACCCGAACGCCGGACTGGTGTCGGCCAGCACGAGCGAACGGACCCGCGTCGGTTCCAGCAGGGCGAGGTGGAGCGCGACCATCCCACCCATCGACAGCCCGACGACGTGCGCGGCGCCTGCGCCGAAACCGCTGATCCACGTCGCGGCGGCCGCGGCGAGCGCCTCGAACGACCACACGGGCGGGGGAGTGCTGGCGCCGTAGCCGGGCATGTCCCACGCCGCCGCGAGGTAACCGGCCGCCGACAGGGCGGCCAGCTGCGGCTCCCACCCGATGCGACTCCCGCCGAGGCCGTGGAGCAAGACGACGAGCTCACCGCCGGCGGGTCCGGCCTCGCGCCACGCCACGGGAAGCTCGTCCCGATCGCGCGCGACCAGATCGTCGTTGCGGGGCTCGACGTGTTCGGCGTCGGTCGGCCGCATCGCGCCAGCGTACGCAGGTCGCCTCGATGTGGGGGCGGGTAAGGTTCCGGGTCGTGCCGCGTGCGTTCAGGAGCCAGGACGACGACGAGCTGCGCGCCGCGGAGCGCACCGTGACACACGCACTCGGCGACCTGCCGCTCGACTTCCAGGCGTTGCTCGCGGTCAGCAACATCTTCCGGGCAGCCACTGCCGCGCGGGCCCATCTCGAGCGCACGGTGCTGTCGGAGCATCGACTCTCGTGGAGCGCGTTCGTGACCGTCTTCGTGCTCAGGGTGTGGGGCGATCTCGAGTCGCGGCAGTTGGCCGATGAGGTCGGTGTGACGCCCGGGACGCTGTCTGGTGTCGTCGACACGCTCGAGCGGCGCGGGTTCGTGCGGCGCGCACCGCACACGAGCGACCGTCGCCGGGTCGTCGTGAAGGCGACCGCCAAGGGTCGCAAGGCCCTGGACTCGATCATCGTGCGCTTCAACGAGGAAGAGATGTTCATCACCAAGGAGCTCAGCGGCGACGAGCGGGCCGAGCTGGCGAGGCTGTTGCGTCGCGTCCTCCGCACCCTCGACACGGCCGACGCCTGACCCGCCGAACCCACAATCCCGTGTTTGTGTCACCGACATCGGCGAAGTTCGCCGGTTGCGGTGACACAAACAAGGGTTTGGGCCGGCGTCAGGCGATCAGGGAGATCACCAGCGCCGCCTGGCCCAGGTGGTAGGTGACCATGATCGTCACGCGCATCCACGATCGCTGGGCGACGAACCGCCCCCATCCGAGGACGGTGTCGGACGACAGGAACAGCACGGCGCCGCCGATCGCCCACGCGTTGCCGGCCGCGGCGGCGGCCGCGGTCATCAACGAGATCACGCCGAGGTACGACACCACGGGCACCCGCAACGCGGGTCGGCGGGCAACCGCTCCCGCGACGATGCGCCGACCGATCGTGACCGCAACGGCGCCCAAACCGATCGACGCCAGCGCGAAGGCCCACCATCGCCACGGCTCGGCGAGCACGAACCCCACCACGTAGGCGACGTGCCCGGCGAGGAACGCGGCCAAGCCGGGCACGAACCAGCGGTCGCCGCCGAGAAGGAACACGTCGCCGGCGAGCGAGAGCACGAGTGCCACCACGAACCACACCCGCACGGTCGGATCGATCGGATCGACGGCGATCGCGGCTCCGATCAACGCCACGAGTGTGAGCGGCTTGCTCCACAGCTCGGTCGGCCGGTGCTGCGACCAGCGGCACCACCAGTTGGCGACGGCGAACACGGCTGCCGCGACCAACCACGCACCGGTCGCCGACGTCACGTCGACATTGTGGTGCCGCTGGACTGC
>DASUEW010000668.1:0-2934 GCA_036274875.1 Ilumatobacteraceae bacterium | reverse complement strand
TCGACCATGAACTGTTGGGCGGTGCAGCCGCCACTGTCGTCGCCGGCGAGGAAGAGGATCATTTGCGCGAACTCGTCGGGCAGGATCCGCCTTTTGAGCGCCTGATCGTTGAGCGTGCCGACCTCCGCCTCGGGCGACCACCACTTGGCGAGTTGACGCCGGGTGGGCACCCAGCCGGGCAGCACGGTGTTGACCCGCACGTTGTTCGGTCCGAACGTGCGCGCCATCGTGCGTGTGATGCCCTCCACGCCCGACTTGGCGATCGCATATCCGGGGAAGAAGTCCTCCTGCATCATGTAGCTGCTCGACCCGACGTTGACGATCGATCCGAGCCCAGCGGCGAGCATCTGCGGGGCGAGCGCCTGGATCGCGAAGAAGTAGTGGCGTAGGTTCACGTTCAGACGGTCGTTCCAGTAGTCGACCGTCATGTCCTCCCATGTGTGGCGGTCGTCGTTGGCGGCGTTGTTGACGAGCACCGTCACACCCCCGAGGTCGTCGATCGCGCGTGCGCACGCAGCTCGGAGTGCCTCGATGTCGCGTAGGTCGACCTCGTAGAAGATCGGGGTGTGAGCGGCACCGGCCTCGACACAACGTTCGGTGGTGTGGCGGGCGTACTCGGGGTTGATGTCGACAAACGCGACCTTGCTGCCCTGGCGGGCGAAGTTCTGCACGACGGCGCTACCGATCCCGTCGGCACCGCCTGTGACGAACACGGTGCGGTCGACGAGCGACGGGTAGCTGGCGTAGTTCTCGACGCTCAAGTGGTCTCCTCGGTGTTCGGATAGGGATCGAAACCGTAGACCTCGACCGGGTTGTCGACCAGAACCTGGCGGCGCAAGGCGTCGGTCGGCAGCCACGCATCGCGCAGATTCGCGACTTGAGCCGGCGTCGGCGGGTCGACCTGGCCCGGATGAGGCCAGTTGGTCGCCCACAGCATCCGTTCCGGCGCATGTTTGACGAGACGGTGGGCGAGCGTGGCAACAGAGGGGTAGGCCGGTGCGCCCTCGTGCGTCGACTCGTACGGCGCGGACAGCTTCACCCAGCAGCGTCCGGTGTCGAGCAACGTCAGCAGCGCGCCGAACGCCGGGTGCCCGGGTTCGACCGGCGGCATGAAGCGCCCGACGTGGTCGACGACGATCGTGGTCGGCAGCGCAAGCAGGGCGTCGAGTCGCTCGGCAAGCTGGCGGCCGTTCAGCTGGAGTTGGATGTGCCACCCGTGTCCTGCGATCAGTTCTGCGACGGTGTGCATGATCTCCCACGGCACCGCTCCGCCGGGCAACATGTGGAAACGCGCGCCGCGCGCGCCCTGCGAGGTCAACCTGGCGAGCTCGTCGTCGGTCGTGGTGTCGTCGACCACGACCACTGCCCGGGCAGCGTCGCCGAGCTGGGCCACAGCCTCGAGCTGGCAGCGGTTGTCGAGCCCGTAGGTGGTGGGTTGCACGAACACGACGCGGTCGAGACCGAGCTCGGCCTGCACGGCTTGGTACTCGACAAGCGAGGCATCCGGCGGTGTCAGCACCGCCGACGGACTGACCGGGTAGCGCTGGTCGTAGATGTGCACGTGCGAGTCGCAGGCGCCGCGAATGGTCATCTGTCCCACCAAGCGTGCAGCCGGCTGGCGTGCTCGGCGTTGATTGCCCGCGGCGGGAGTTCGTGAGCCACGATCGCCCGCACCTGCTCGACGCTGCTCATCGCCTGGGCGTCGGCATTCTCGGGTGTCAGACCGCCGAGGTGTGGCGTGGCCACCACACCTGGGCGGGCTGCGAGTTCAGGCGACGGGCGCTCGTCGGGGGCTCGCCCGACGTCCATCGCCAGGCCGCCCAGCCGGCCACTGTCGAGCGCCGCAGCCACTGCTTGCTCGTCGAGCAGCTCGCCCCGCGACACGTTGACGAGCATCGCCCCCGGCCTCATTTGGGCGAGTGCGTCGGCGTCGATCAGGTTCTCGGTCTCGGGCGTCGAGGCCGCCAGCGGCAGCACGAAATCGGACACCGCCAGCAGTTCGGGCAGTTCGACTTGGCGGATGCCGACACCGCTAACGCGTGTGTACGGGTCGGCGACGAGTACCTGGACGCCGAGCGCCACGAGCGCGTCAGCCAGGTACGTGCCGATCGCACCGCAGCCGATCAGCCCGGCGACCTTGCCCCGCAGTTGGAACCCGGGTCGCTGCGGCGGCTGGTCGCCCCGGCGGTAGTCGATCGTCGACTCGGTCACGTTGCGGGCCAGGTCGAGCATCAGCGCCAAGGCGATCTCGGCGGTGGACGGCACGAAGCTCTTGTCGGCGCGGGCGACGAGCACTCCGTTTCGTGACGCCGCCTCCACATCGACCGTGGAGATGTCGACCGCCGTGCGCAGGAAGGCGATCAGGTCGGGGTTGCGGTCGAACAGTGCCGCCTCACCAGGTGTCGCACGATGGGCGATCACGACCTGGCATCCGGCCGAGTGTTCGACGAGTTCGTCGGTCGTGAGGTCGCGGCCGAGGGCGTTCACGACGACATCGGCGACCGTACGCAGCTCCGGCAGCGCGCGCCCAAAGTAGGCCTCCAGATCCTCGGTGCTGTGAGTGACAAATGCGCGCAGCACCCCAGCGAACCTAACCGGCGTTTGGGGTCACGTCCGGTGACATCTCAAGGGCGCGGTATGGGACACATCAAGTCGTACGCGCTCGAACCGATCGCCGAGGCAAGGCGCTTGCGAGAGCCAGCGCACGTCGGGCTGAGAAGCAGGCGCACCGCCGGATAGCCGGCGATCCCGGACGCGTGGCGCCGGTGTTACCCCCGGCTGGTATCGGATGCTTGTCTGCTTGTGCGGCTGGGTGTCGCCCGTTGGTGACGAACTCGACGACGTGGCGTAGGCGGTCTGGCGGTCGATGTTCTGGCGGCGCCGGTCGTGGAGCGTGGTGGGGCGCGGGTCGGCGTGCCGGGCGGCGATCTGGAC
>DASUEW010000667.1:0-3204 GCA_036274875.1 Ilumatobacteraceae bacterium | reverse complement strand
CCAGCCCGTCGGCGACGTCAACTTCGACCACACGAACCTGCGCACGCTCGCGCCGGCGGCCGTGGGTGGGAACGCGAAGGTCGCGTCGTTCAACGTGCTCAACTACTTCAACGACTTCGGCTGCGGCGACCGTTGCCGTGGCGCCGAGAACCAGTTCGAGTTCGACCGCCAGGAGGCGAAGATCGTCTCCGCGCTGAAGGCGATCGACGCGGACATCGTCGGGCTGATGGAGATCGAGAACGACGGCGGGGCCGGCAACGCGCTCGCCGAGCTCGTCGCCGCGCTCAACGCGGCGACCGCACCGGGCACGTATGCGTTCATCGACACCGGCGTGATCGGGACCGACGCGATCAAGGTCGCCCTGATCTACAAGCCGGCGGCCGTCACCCCGGTCGGGGCGTGGGACATCCTCACCACTGCCGACGACCCGCGGTTCATCGACACGCGGAACCGCCCGGCACTCGCGCAGACATTCCGGCACACGAGCTCCGGCCAGGTGATTACGGTCGCCGTGAACCACCTCAAGTCGAAGGGCTCGGCGTGCGGCGGACCCCCGGACGACCAGCCGGACACCGGCGGCGGGAACTGCAACGGAACGCGTACCGCGGCCGCCGCGGCGCTCGCCGACTGGCTCCAGACCGACCCGACCGGGAGCGGGGATCCCGACTTCCTGATCATCGGCGACCTGAACTCGTACACGTTCGAGACACCGATCACGACGCTCGAGGCCGATGGCTTCACGAACCTCGTCCGCGCCTACCACGGGCTCGCGGCCTACTCGTACGTCTTCAACGGCGAGTCCGGCTATCTCGACCACGCGCTTGCGACCGGCACGCTGGTGCCGCAGGTGACGGGCGTGAGCGACTGGCACATCAACCCGGACGAGCCGGCCGTGCTCGACTACAACACGAACTTCAAGACTGCGAACCACGTCAACACGCTCTACGACCCGGGCCCGTACCGCGCGTCGGACCACGACCCGGTGATCATCGGGCTGCAGCTGAACCACGCGCCGGCGGCGGACGCCAACGGCCCGTATACGGTCGCCGAGGGCGGCTCGGTCACCGTTGCGGCGACCGGCTCCGACGCGGACGGCGACCCGCTCGCCTACGCGTGGGACCTCGACGACGACGGCGACTTCGATGACGCGAACGGCCAGAGCGTCAGCTTCTCGGCCGCCGCGTACGACGGCCCCGTGACCCGCACGATCCGCGTCCGCGTCTCGGATGCCGAGTCGAGCGCGGTCGACTCTGCGACGGTGGACGTGACGAACGTGGCGCCGACCGCGACGTTCAACGCACCGGCGACGGCGCTCGCAGGCTCGCCGTTCACGCTCTCGCTGACCGATGGAAGCGACGCGGCTCCCGCGGACGTGCCGACGCTCCAGTACGCGTTCGACTGCGGCAGCGGTTACGGCGCCTTCTCGGCGTCGAACAGCACCTCCTGCCCGACCGACTCGACCGGGACGCGAAACGTCGGCGGCAAGGTCCGCGACGACGACGGCGGCGAGACGGAGTACCGCGCGACGGTCAACCTCACGGTCACCTTCGCGAGCCTCTGCGCGCTCGTGCAGCAGTACGTCGACAAGGAGGGCGTCGCGCAGGCGCTCTGCTCGAAGCTCGAAGCGGCGGCGGCCAAGGCCGACCGCAAGGAGCAGGAAGCCGATCTGCACGCCTTCGTGAACCAGGTCGAGGCGCAGTCCGGCAAGTCCATGACCGCAGCGGAAGCGGCGACGCTGATCCGGCTCGCGGGCGATCTGTAGGCAATCAATCGGAACGAAGGGGAGTAGGGGATGAAGATGAGAAGGACACTGCTGGCGATTGCGGCACTCGCGCTCGCGGTCGTTGTCACGCCCGCGGCTCTTGCGGAGCCCGGGCCGAAGAAGGAGAAGCTGACGACCGTCAAGCTCCTCGCGTTCAACGACTTCCACGGCCATCTGGAAGCGAACACCCCGGGACGGATCAACGATCCGGTCACCGGCGCGAGCGTGCTCGCCGGCGGGGCGGAGTACTTCGCCACGCACATGAAGGCACTCGGCTCCGACAACCTCGACACGTACGTGCTCGGCGCCGGCGACATGATCGGCGGGACGCCGCTCCTGTCCGGCCTCTTCCACGACGAGCCCACGATCGAGTTCCTGAACTCGATCGGCGTCGACACGGTCGGGGTCGGCAACCACGAGTTCGACGAGGGAAGAGCTGAGCTGCAGCGGATGCAGTACGGGAACCGCATGTACATCGGCGGCGGCCCCAACGGCGGCACCTCCTACACGCCTGCGCGGCTGGATGGTTGCCATCCGGTCGACGGCTGCCAGGACGGCACACCGTTCTTCGGCTCCGTCTTCCAGTACCTCGCGGCGAACGTGCAGGACTTGAGCACGGGCAATCCGCTCCTGCCGAGCTACCAGATCGTCAACACCTCGACCGGCGAGAAGATCGCGTTCATCGGCGAGACCTTCGAGAACACGCCGCTCGTCGTCACCCCCTCGGGCGTCGCCGGGCTGGACTTCCTCGACGAGGCCGACACCGTCAACGCGCTGATCCCGCTGCTGAAGCAGCGCCAGGTGGAGACGATCGTCCTGCTGCTGCACCAGGGCGGCTTCCAGAACGCGCCCTTCTCCCGCGGGTTCCAGGACGTGAACGCGTGCGAGAACTTCGCCGGCGCCGACCTCATCGACGTCGTCAGCCGACTCGACGACGAGGTCGACGTCGTCGTCAGCGGGCACACCCACGCGCCGTACATCTGCACGATCGACAACCGGCTCGTGACGAGCGCGTCCTCGTTCGGCCGGCTGATCACCTCGATCGAGCTCACCATCGACCGGCGCACGAACGACGTCGTCTCGGCGACGGCGAGGAACAACGTCGTGACGCAGACGGTCGCGAAGGATGCGGCCACGACCGACCTGCTCGCGCGCTACAAGGCGCTCTCGGACCCGATCGCGAACCGGGTGATCGGCACGATCACGTCCGACCTCCGCTCGGCCCGCGACACTCCGAGCGGCCAGGTGCCCTCCGGCGAGCAGCCGATGGGCAACGTGATCGCCGACGCACAGCTCGCGGCGACGGAGGCGAGTGACTTCGGCGACGCGGTCGTCGCCTTCATGAACCCGGGCGGCGTTCGTGCCGGCCTCTTCGTCGACCAGATCAGCGGCGGGGAGCAGCCGGGCGAGGTCACGTTCGGCGAGATGTTCACGGTGCAACC
>DASUEW010000666.1:0-2175 GCA_036274875.1 Ilumatobacteraceae bacterium | reverse complement strand
GGCCGGTCTGCTGGCGTCGGCCTGCGGGACCGGCGAGTCGATCCTCAACGCCGGCAACGAGACTGCCAACGATGGTGCGTCGCCGGTCGACACGACGCCCGCGACGGCACCACCCGGCGACACCGCGTCACCGGGTGAATCGCTGCCACCCGGCGACACGTTGCCGCCCGGCGACACGGTGCCGCCCGCCACCACCCTCCCCCCACCGACGACGACGACGATCCCGTTGTCCGAGTTCGCCGATTGCCCGGTCGATGCCCTCGACGAGACGTCGGACACCGTCCAACTCACGTTCTGGCATGGCCTCAACGCCGAGAGCGAGGTCGGCCTCGTCAAGTTGACCGACGCCTACAACGCCAGCCAGGACCGCGTGCGCGTGGAGCTCGAGAACCAGGGCAACTACCGCCAGACGATCGACAAGTACGTGCAATCGAGCCAGCCGAGCCGGCCTGATCTCGTGATGTTCCCCGACTACGCGACGCAACAGACCGCCGATTCCGACTCGGTCATCCCGATCGGGGCCTGCCTCGAGGCGTCCGGCTTCGACACCAGCACGTTCCAGCCCTCGACGTTGACCGCCTACAGCACCGCGGGCGTGCAGTTCGGCATGCCGTTCAACGTCAGCAACCCGGTGCTGTACTACAACAAGAAGGTGTTCGAGGCTGCTGGCCTCGACCCCGAGATCCCGCCACGGACGCTCGACGAGGTCCGCCAATACTCGCAACAGATCGTCGACACCGGCGCCGCCTCGTTCGGCCTCGCCATCGACAGCGGCACCGATTCGGGCGGCGGCTGGTTCATCGAGCAGTGGTTCGCCAACGCCGGGGAGCTCTACGCCGACAACGGCAACGGGCGTCTGGCGCCGGCGACACGCGTGCTCTACGACGGCCCGCTCGGCGTCGAGTTGCTGACCTACGTGCAACAGATGATCAACGACGGTCTCATCGCCTATGTCGGCGACAACGCGGGTGGCAGCGACACGTTCTTGAAGATCGCCGACAAGTCGTCGCCGGCGGCGATGACGATCGGTACGTCGGCCGCGCTCGGCACGGTCATCTCGGCGCTCGGTGGCGGGCTGATCGAGGGGCTGACGGTCGACGACATCGGGGTGGGGCCGATGCCGGGCCCGGGTCCCGTGCCGACCGCGCTCGTCGGCGGCGCAGCGCTGTACATCGTGCAGGACAAGGGAGACGAGAAGGCGGCCGCGGCCTGGGACTACATCACGTACCTCGTCAGTCCTGAATCGCAATCGCAATACGCGGTCGACACCGGCTATGTGCCGGTCAGGTCGGATGCGCTCGACATCGAGCCGGCGTTGACGAAGTACGCGACCGACCCCCGCTTCCGCGTCGCCTACGACCAGCTCATCGGGTCACCCGTCGACCCAGCCCTGCGGGGGCCGATCCTCGGACCGCAGCGTGAGGTGCGCACGGTGACGGCGAGTGCCGTGGCCGAGATCTTCAACGGCGGCGACGTACAGGCGGCGCTGTCGGCCGCCGCCGCGCAGGCGAACCTGCTCATCGCCGACTACGCCGCCCGCAACTGATCTCGTGAGAACGGGGCCGGTAGGGTGGCCAGCCATGCCAACCCCGTTCCCGCCGTTCGACGGTTCCGCGCCCAAGCGCCAGAAGTTCTCCGAGCCTCCCGAGATGGGGATCGATCCCGACAAGCGCTACACGGCGACGATGAGCACGTCGATGGGCGACCTCGTGATCGCGCTCGACGCCGTCAAGGCGCCGGCGACCGTCAACAACTTCGTGTTCCTCGCCCTCAACCACTACTACGACGGCGTCATCTTCCACCGCATCATCAACGGGTTCGTGTGCCAGGGCGGTGACCCGGACGGCACCGGCCGGGGCGGCCCCGGCTACCGGTTCGCCGACGAGCTGCCGAAGGCCGGCCAGTACGAGATCGGATCGTTGGCGATGGCCAACGCCGGACCCGACACCAACGGCAGTCAGTTCTTCCTCATCTCCGGGCAGAGCGGCGTGCAGCTCCCGCCGCAGTACAACCACTTCGGTCAGATCGTGAAGGGCATGGACGTGCTCGAGGCGATGCAGTCCGTCCCGACCGACCGCAACGACCGTCCGCTCGACGACGTCGTCATCAACTCCGTCACGATCACCGTCGCCGACTGACCTCGCGGGCCACCGGCGCGTGATCGAGAAGCTCACC
>DASUEW010000665.1:0-4184 GCA_036274875.1 Ilumatobacteraceae bacterium | reverse complement strand
CCTTGGCGCCGTTGACCATCGGGCGACCGAGCGCGTGGGCGACGCGAATGCCGACCTGGAAGCCGCCGGAGTCGGCCGACTCGTTGCCGAACAGGATCAGGTCGAAATGCCCGTGGGCCCGCTCGAGGTCGATCACCGCCGACGTGATCGCCCGCGCCGTGCGCTGCGGATCCCAGTCGCTGCCATCGGTGGCGAGGAGGACCGCGCTCGCCGCCCCGACGCTGGCTGCGTACCGGAGTTGCTCTTCGGCTTCGGCCGGACCCAAGGTCAGCACGGTGACGTCGCCGTCGCCGGCTTCGACGAGTTGCACGGCGGCTTCGAGCGCGCACTCCTCGTGTGGGCTCGTCGTGAATCCGAGGAATGCGGTGTCGACCGCCTGTCCGTCCGGGGTGATGTTGATGCGCGCCCCCGGCGCCGGCACCCGCTTCACGCAGACCAGGATCTTCACGTCTTCATCCGGGTGTCATCGGGGTCGAACAGGGGCTGGCTGCCGACGCGGACGACGCGCACCGGGAACAGCTCGTTCATGTACATCACCCGCAACTCGTTGCCCTCGACCGCGTGTTGTGGTGGGAGGTAGGCGAGCAGCAGGTACCAGTCGAGCGACGGGGCGGCGCCAGCAGTTGTCACCCGTGACACGCGACCATGGACGTCGACGATGCGCTCGCCGTCGAGCGTGAGGATCGGCTCGTTGCCGCCGGTCGGGTACCGGGGCGTGCCGTCGGCGCTCGTGTGGTCGAGGATCGCCAACGTGCACAACGTGGCGACCGGATCGGCGTCGCGCGCGGCGAGGTATGCGGCCTTGCCGACGAAGTCGGCCGCCTTCACCTTCGGTCGCGCGAGTCCGGCCTCGACCGGGTTGTACTCGCTCTCGAGCTCGGCGCCCATCAACCGGTAGCCCTTTTCGATCCGCCCCGTCACGGCGTACACGCCGATGCCGATCGGGCGGACGTCGAACTCCTGGCCGGCGTCCCAGATCGAGTCCCACACGCGCAGGCCGTGCTCGGTGTTCGTGTAGATCTCCCACCCGCTTTCACCCACGTAGGAGATTCGGAACATCGTGCACGGCACGCCATCGATCAGGACCTCTCGGACCGCGCCGTACGGGAAGCCCGCCTGCGACATGTCGTACGGCTTCGACTGGCCGGTGACGATCTTGGCCATCGTCGCTTCGGCGTCGGGGCCCCACACGCCGATCGTGCACGTTCCCGATGTGCTGTCGGTGAACGTGACGGAACCGTCCGTCGGCATCAGTCGTGTGAACCAGAACTTGTCGCGGCCACCGTCGAACGCGCCGGTGATCACACGGAAGTGTTCGTCGCCGAGCCGCATGATGGTCAGGTCGCCGCGGAACCCGCCGTGCGGCGTGAGAAGCGGCGTGTAGACGGACCGGCCGACCGCCACGTCGACATTGTTCACGCACACGTTCTGCAAGAAGTCCAATGTGCCCGGGCCTTCGAAGTCGAACTCGTTGAACGCGGTCAGATCGACCATGCCGACGTGGTCGCGCATGTGCAGGTGCTCGGCGTTGGTGATCGGCGACCACCAGCGGGCGTCCCACTCGTGCGGGCGGGGGTCGCACCGGCCGGGATAGCGCTCGCGCAGGTCGGCGTTCGACTCGTACCACTGCGGCCGTTCCCAACCGCGGGCATCGAAGAACACCGCGCCGAGCGCCTCCTCCCTGCCGAAGAATGGGCTGCGGCGCATGTTGCGCTGGCTGGCCCACTGTTCACGTGGGTGCACGATGCCGTACGTCTTGTTGAAGTGCTCGGCGCAGCGGGCATAGATGTGGTGTTCGGTGCGCTCGTAGGGGTAGAAGCGCGAGATGTCCGACGAGTGCGGGTCGCACAGCTTCGGGTAGCCGTACGTCATCCACTCGGCCACCAGCTGGGCGATGCCAGGACCTTCCTTGACCCACACCGCGGCGGCCGACCACAAGTTCCTCACCTCGATGGTCTCGCCGAGCACCGGCATCGCGTCCGGCGTGAGCGACAGCAGGCCGTTGATGGCGTACTTGATCTCGGCGTCGCCGAGCACCTCCATCAGGTCGATGGCCTCCTCCATCTGCTGGTCGAAGTCGTCGGCGGTGAACGGCAGCTCGGTGGGGGAGAGCGCCGACTCCTCGTTCGAGGGGATGTCGTCGGGGTGGTGGAAGATCGGTCGGTGGGCGTACGAGCCGACCTCCATCGAACCGGCGGTCTGGCGCTCGTAGCAGAACGTGTCCATGTCGCGGATGATCGGGAAGGCGACCTCGGTGTTGGTCTGCGCCAGCATGTCGATCGGTCCGACGTCGGCCATCTGGTGGACCGCGGGCGTGAGCGGGATCGTCGCCCCCGCCATCGCCGCGATGCGAGGGCTCCACACGCCGCACGCGATCGCGACGTGTTCGGCCGCGATGCGGCCCTTGTCGGTGACGACCGCGGTGACGGCGCCGTCGCAGACCTCGATGTCGAGGACCTCGGTGTTGGCGAACACCTGCAACGCGCCGTTGGCGACCGCCTCTTCGCGCATCAGCGTGCCCGTCTGCAGCGAGTCGACCACCGACACGCTCGGCGTGTAGAAGCCGCCGAGCAGGATGTCGGCGTTGATGAACGGCACCAGCTCCTTGATCTCGGCCGGCGTGAGAAGGCGGGCGTCGATGCCCCATGCCTTGGCCGACGTCATCCGGCGCTTGAACTCCTCGAGCCGAGCCTCGTCGCGTGCGACCTCGATGCCGCCGCACGCCGAGTTGAGGCCGAGCTTGTCGTACTGGCGCTGGCTCTCGAGCGTGAGCAGCGCCATCTCCTTGTTGTGATCGGTCGGAAAGATGAAGTTCGAGGCGTGCCCCGTCGACCCACCCGGGTTGGGGAGCGGCCCCTTGTCGAGCAGCACGAGCTCGTTCCACCCCAGGCGGGCGAGGTGGCCAGCTAGGCAGTTGCCGACGATGCCGGCGCCGATGATCACGCACCTGGCGTGTGCGGGGACTTCAGTCACGGGGTACCTCTCCGAGTGCTGAGCGGTGATATATCTTTAACGTATCACAGGTCCGACATGAGCATTTCGTTGAGCGAGCAGGCCTATCAGGAGATCCGCCGGATGATCATCCGGCTCGATCTCGCGCCCGGCGACGTCGTGCGCGAGGACATTCTGCAGCGCCAGCTCGGCATCGGCCGCACGCCGATCCGTGAGGCGCTGCAGCGGTTGGCGCGCGAGCAGTTCGTGACCGTGGTCCCCCGGCGGGGGATGTTCGTGTCGCGGCTCGACGTCGCCGAACTGTCGATGCTCTACGAGACGCGCGCGATCCTCGAGCCGTACGCGGCGCGGCTGGCATGCGCTCGCGGCGGACCCGAGCACTGGCAGGCGATGGCCGCGTGTCTCGCACGAGCCGAGCGGCCCGGTGTGCCACCGGCCGAGTTGATCGACATCGATCGCGAGTGCCACGAGATCATCTGGGCCGCCGCCGAGAACCGGTTCCTCACCGACACGCTCGACATGCTGTACGCCCAGAGCGACCGGCTCTGGCACATGTACCTCGCCGACGTCGCCGACATGTTGCACGCCGTCGACGAGCACCGTCCGATCCTCCAGGCCCTGGTCGACGGGGACGGTGAGCGTGCCGCCGAATTGGCGGCCGCCCACGTCCGCTCGTTCGACCAGCAGATCCGCGACGCCGTCACCCGCCGCCTCGGCCCACCCCTCGCCGGCGCCTGAAACCCCACCCGTTCTGTCTGCTTCAGATTGCCCGTGGGCGCATCTGAAGCAGACGGTTCCGGATGGTTGGGGGTCAGCCGGGGAGGTTTTGGACGTGTTGGAATCCGAAGCGGCCCTTGATGCAGAGGTTGCCGTGGGTGACGGGGTGGTCGGGTGGCGACATCACCTTGACGATGGTGTTGTCCTGGACGTGGAGCGACAGCGTGCAGCCGACGCCGCAGTAGGGGCAGATCGTGTCGGTGACGGCCTGGCGGGACTCGTCCCACGTGCCCGCCTCGCGCATCCGGTGCTCGGAGGAGAACATCAGCGCGCCGGTCGGGCAGACCTGGATGCAGTTGCCGCAGTACACGCACGCCGAGTCGGGGAGCGGGACGTCGAACTCGGTGGAGATCCGGGCGTCGAACCCGCGCCCGGCGACGCCGATCGCGAACGTGTTCTGCCACTGCTCGCCGCACGCGTCGACGCACTGGTAGCACAGGATGCACTTGGCGTAG
>DASUEW010000664.1:0-4936 GCA_036274875.1 Ilumatobacteraceae bacterium | reverse complement strand
CGCTCGGAACGCGGGGAACACGACCTCTTGTTCCACGGCCTCGTGGGCGGCCAGTTCCTCGACGATGCGCAGGAACAGGCGGCGGATCTCGACGGGATCATCTGCCGCGTCGAGCTGCTCTGCGAGCCCATCGATCAATCGGTGGTCGCTCAGCAGAAGGTCGATGACGTCGATCTGGTTGGTCATCGCAGGATCCTTCCGTCACCGCCGAACGGCGCATGGTCAATCTCATCTTGTCGTGCGTCCGGTCCGAGCAACAGTGCCAAAGGTCCATGCGTCAGGACGCCCGCAGCCGGACGAACGCGTCCAGATCAGGGTCCGAAGGCCCGGTACAACGCCGATACCAGTCAATACCATCAATGAGGAACACGACCAGGCAAAGAGAACACGACCTGGGAATACGAACACGACCAGGCATTACGAACACACCGACAGGAAGCATGTCCGATGACCGATGTCCAACCCACGAGCGCGATGGGCACTGACGGTCACGAGCTGCTGTCCAACACCAAGCTGTCCGGCGACGTGCACCGGCTGGTCGTGACTGCCCCGCGGGTCGCGGCAGTGCGCCAGCCCGGTCAGTTCGTGATCGTCCGGCTCGGCCCGGGCGCCGAACGCATCCCGCTCACGATCGCCGACAGCGACTCGGCAGCGGGAACGATCGTCCTCGTCGTCCAGGCGGTGGGCAAGAGCACGTCCGATCTGGTGGCGCTCGCCCCCGGCGACCGGATCCACGACGTCGTCGGCCCGCTCGGCCGGCCGAGCGATCTGGTCGCCGAGGGCACCGTGGTCTGCGTTGCCGGTGGAGTCGGCGCGGCCGTGATGTTCCCGATCGCACGCCGACTCGCCGAGCTCGGGGCCGATGTGATCACGGTCCTGGGAGCACGCACGAGCGGCTGTGTGCTGTTCGAGGAGGAGTTCGCCTCGTTCGCCGAGTTGGTTGTTTGCACCGACGACGGCAGCGCAGGGCGCGCCGGGCTCGTGACCGATGCGCTGCGCGACGTGGTCGCGACGCGGTCGGTTGAGGTCGTCTACGCGGCCGGCCCGGTGCCGATGATGCGTGCGGTCGTTGCCGTCACCGGACCACTCGGGGTACGGACGATCGTCTCGCTCAACCCGATCATGGTCGATGGCACTGGCATGTGTGGCGGCTGCCGGGTGACCGTCGACGGGACGATGCGGTTCGCCTGCGTCGAGGGTCCTGAGTTCGACGGACACGGTGTCGACTTCGATGAGCTGTCGGATCGGCTCACCACGTACCGCGAATCCGAACAGGCGGCGTCGAGCCACGTCTGCCGGAGTGCAGGATGACTGACGAGGTGATCGGCGAGCCGCTCTCGAAGCGCGAGCGGCTGACCATCGGCCGTCAGGAGATGCCCGCCCGCGACGCACACGAGCGGTCGGCGAGCTTCGACGAGGTCAACCTCGGGTTCACCGAGCACCTCGCGATGCTCGAAGCGCAACGATGCCTGGCGTGCAAGCGGGCAACGTGTGTCGAAGGTTGTCCGGTGAGTGTCGACATTCCAACGTTCATCAGGCACATCGAGGATGGCGACCTCGCGGGCGCGGCCCGCGTTCTCTTCGCCGACAATGCGCTGCCGGCGGTGACCGGTCGGGTGTGTCCGCAGGAGCATCAGTGCGAGGCCGAGTGCGTCAGGGGGCGCAAGGGTGCGCCGGTCGCGATCGGTCACCTCGAGCGCTTCGTCGCCGACTGGGCCAGGGGCCGACTCCACGATGTGCCGCCGCCGTCCGAGCGTTCCGGCAAGAGCGTGGCGATCGTCGGAGCCGGCCCAGGCGGGCTGACGGCGGCGGGCGAGTTGGCCCGCCGCGGTCACGACGTGACGATCTACGAGGCCCTCCATCTGCCAGGTGGCGTGCTGTCGTACGGCATCCCGGAGTTCCGGCTGCCGAACGACATCGTCGAGCACGAGGTGCACCGCCTCGAAGCGCTCGGGGTCCGCATCGAGTGCAACGTGGTGATCGGGCGCACCTACACGCTCGACGACCTGCGAGACCGTTTCGATGCCCTGTTCATCTCCGTCGGTGCGGGGCTGCCGATGTTCCTCGGCATCCCCGGTGAAGGGCTGAAGGGGGTGTACACGGCGAACGAGTACCTGACCCGCGTGAACCTGATGCAGGCCTACTCGTTCCCCGACGCCGACACGCCGGTCCTGCACGGCGAGCACGTGGTCGTGATCGGTGGAGGCAACGTTGCGATCGACGCGGTCCGCACCGCGCGTCGCCTCGGAGCGGGGCATGCGACGATCGTCTACCGGCGCAACCGCCCCGAGATGCCGGCGCGCGTCGAGGAGATCCACCACGCCGAGGAGGAGGGCGTTTCGTTCGAGTTCCAGGTCAGCCCGATTGCCATCGAGGGAACCGAGGATCGCTGGGTCACCGGGTTGCGTTGTGTCAACACCGAGCTCGGCGAGCCAGACGCGTCGGGTCGGCGGGCGCCAGTGCCGATCGAGGGATCGGAACGGGTCATACCCTGCGACACCGTGGTCGTCGCCGTCGGCACCCGCGCCAACCCGCTGCTCACGTCGTCGTCGCCCGACCTCGCGCTGACCACTCGCGGGTACCTCGCGGCTGACGACAACGGCATGACCAACCTGCCCGGTGTGTTCGCCGGTGGCGACATCGTGCGCGGCTCGGCCACGGTGATCCTGGCGATGGGCGACGGCAAGCGCATCGCCCGCACGATCGACGCGTACCTTCGAGAGACCGGCGTTGGGCAGGGGACCAGCGTCGAGCTCCACGCGAGGTGAGATCGATTGCGAGGTGAGGCCCGCGGTCCATCGCCGACCTACCGGCGGATTCCGGGTCTACCCGGACGGTGGGGGGGAACGTCGCATCAATCGCAGTTCGCGCGCTCGAGCTCGGCGTCAACGCTCCGAGGTCGACCAGTTCCTCTCCGATCTCCGCGCCGCGTAGTCCGGCTCGGAGGCGGGTCGCAGGATTGCTCGGATTCGTCGCACGGCGGCGAAGCCGCTCCCGCTGGGTATCCTCGTGTTCCCCGACGCTTCAACCGACGAAAAGGATCACGAACGTGGCGACTCCAGCCAAACTCACTCCGCTGCAGGAATCGGAGGCTCGTCGGCTCGCCGATCAGGCAGCTCGGGCCAACAAGGTCACGAAGGTGTACTCCGACGAGGAGAAGGCACTCCGCAAGGATCGCGTCGCCAGGGTGAAGGACGCGATGAGCCGCTCGGTCGGCTTGAAGGGTGCGCACGTGGCGCCTGCACGAGCTGCGCTCAAGACCTACCTGCAGCGGCTGAACGAGCCCAATCAACCCGACGATGCCCAGTTCGACATGCTGGTCGAGGCGCCGTTCAAGGCCCCGCCGAAGAAGAAGACCAACGATCGTCGGTTCTGACCTCACGGCTCGACGATCCCGTCGCCGGTGGGCCGCATGACGAGTGCTAACTGTCACAGGCCAAAGTGCTTGCAAAGATTAGCGCATCGTCGTACGATGAAGGTGAGCCCAAACGAGGCTCAGAGGAGGTGGCGAGATGGCCACCGTAATGACCGCCATGAAGAAGTGGCAGGACGGCTACCTGAAGACGACGGCTCGTGTCGAAGAGCCCATCGTGAGGTTCGCCGGTAGAGCTGCGGAGTCCGTCGCCGACTACGTCCCCGAGCGTCCGCAATGGGCGTTCCTCGACGAAGTGCCGACGGTGACCGAGTTCGTCGACAGCCAGCTCAAGTTCCGCAGGCGCGTCGTCGACCAGCAGGCCGCGTTCGTCCGCAAGATGATGAGGGCGATGCACCCGGCGCTGGTGAGGCTCGAGCCGAAGGCACCCGCGGCGAAGCGAGTGACCGCCAAGCGCTCGACCGCCAAGCCCTCGACACTACGTCGGATCGGGACGAAGGCAGCCTGAACCTGCCAGGCCCAGAACACAGACCGGAGTCGCTCGCGACCCCGGTCTGTCATATCTCGGCGACGAGCGCGATCGCTTCGAGCGCGATCGCCATCTCTTCATCGGTCGGGATCACCATCACGGCGACAGGCGCCGTGTCGGGCGAGATCAGCCGAGGGGCGTCCGAGCGCACGCTGTTGCGCATCGGATCGATCTCGACGCCGAGGAATCCCAACCCGGACGCTGTCTCGGCGCGCACGACTGCGTCGTTCTCGCCCACCCCCGCCGTGAACGAGAGCGCGTCGAGCCCGCCCATCACCGCGGCATAGGCGCCGATGTACTTCCTCAGGCGATGCACGTAGACGTCGAGCCCCACGCGCGCATCGATGTCGCCGGCGGCGATGAGACGGTGCACCTCGCGCATGTCGTTGTGGCCGGTGAGGCCCTTCAGACCTGACCGCTTGTTGAGCAGATCGTCGATCTCGTCGATGCTCATGCCGGCATTCCGCGAGAGGTGGACGACCACGGCGGCGTCGATGTCGCCGGTGCGGGTCCCCATGACGAGGCCTTCGAGCGGCGTGAGGCCCATCGATGTGTCGACGGGGGCACCGTGCAACACGGCCGAGGCCGATGCGCCGTTGCCGAGGTGCAGGACGATCTGCCGGAGTTCGCCGACGTCGCGGCCGAGGAGCTCAGCGGCCTTGCTCGACACGTATCGGTGCGACGTGCCATGGAAGCCGTATCGACGCACGGAGTGCTGCGCGGCGACCTGTCGATCGAGGGCGTAGGTGGCGGCAGCAGCGGGCAGGTCGTGGAAGAACGCGGTGTCGAACACGGCGACGTGCGGGATGTCGGACAGCAGCTCGCGGGCGACGTCGATGCCGGCGAGGTTGGCGGGGTTGTGGAGTGGGGCAAGCGGCGAAAGCCGGTCGATCGTGGCGACGACGTCGGCATCGATCAACGCCGCGCCGGCGAAGTACTTGCCGCCCATCGCGACGCGGTGGCCGACCGCCACGACGTTGGCGTCCGACAGGCATGGGCCGAGCTCGTCGAACAGTGCCAGCACGGTCCGAAGT
>DASUEW010000663.1:0-2363 GCA_036274875.1 Ilumatobacteraceae bacterium | reverse complement strand
GGTCGACTCCGGAGCGCGAGTCGCTCGTCGCCGTCCAGACGCCGCAGGCGTTCCGCGCCGCGACGCTGCGCGCGGCCCATGCGTCGGGTGAGGACGCAACCGACGATGCGGCGCTGGTCGAGCTGGTCGGCGGGCGAGTGGTGGTGGTGCCGAGCGACGCCACCAACCGCAAGATCACCGACCGAGCCGATCTCGAGTGGGCGCGCGGAGCGGTGCGGGGGCGGCCATGACGATCGGCGCGGTCCGCGTCGGTCAGGGATTCGACGTGCACCGTTTCACCGACGATCCGGCCCGCGTGCTGGTGCTCGGCGGGTGCACGTTCGAAGGCGAGCGGGGTCTGAGCGGGCACAGCGATGCCGACGCCGTCGCCCATGCCGTGGCGGAAGCGCTGCTCGGCGCCGCCGGTCTGGGCGATCTCGGCTCCCACTTCCCCGACACCGATCCCGAGTGGGAGGACGCCGACTCGATCGAACTGCTGCGCCGCGTGACAGCGCTCGTCCATCGCGAAGGGTGGGAGATCGGCAACGTCGACGTGTCCGTGGTGTGCGAACGACCGAAGTTGGCGCCTCGCCGCGACGACATGCAGCGGCGCCTCGGCGACGCCGTCGGAGCCGGCGTCACGGTCAAGGGACGCCGGGCGGAGGGACTCGGCGCGATCGGCCGAGTCGAAGGCGTCGCGTGCTGGGCGGTCGCTGTGATCCACCGGGACGAGCGATGAGTCCATCCGGCCGCGGCAAGCCCAGGGCGCCAAGACCCGGCTCGTCGACGCCGTCCAGTCGTGGCTCGCCCAAGCGCGGCTCGCCGAAGCCCCGTTCGCCGAGGTCGGCGCCGGCCCAGCCGACATCGTCGAAGCCGAGATCATCGAAGGGCGCCGGTCGCTCCGGGCCTCGGTCGTACCAGAGCCGCGGCGCCGGTCGCACCGGTCCGATCCGAACACCCGACGGGCGCGCCGAATCGAAGCCGGTCAAGATTCTCGGTGGCGAGCAGATCGAGGGGCGCCAGGCCGTGCGCGAACTGTTGATCGCCCAACGTCGCAAGGTCCATGAGATCTGGGTCGCAGGCGACCTCGAGGGCGACGACTCGATGGAGGGCATCGTCGCGCTCGCGGCAGCGAACCGGGTCCCGCTGTCGTATGTCGGGCGCACCAAGCTCGAGGCGACGGCACGCAGCGAGGCGCCCCAGGGCGTTCTGGCCCGGGCGTCGGCGCTCCCGGAGGCGGAGTTGGCGACGTTGATCCAGCGACGCCCGGGCCGGGCGCCGTTCCTCGTCGCGCTCGACAGCGTCACCGATCCGGGCAACCTCGGCGCGATCATCCGGTCCTGCGACGGTGCTGGTGTCGACGGCGTGATCCTGCCCCGTCACCGTGCGGTGCACGTGACGCCGACCGTGGCGAAGGCTGCGGCGGGAGGCATCGAGCACGTTCCGATCGCCGTCGTCGCCGGCCTCCCGGCCGCGCTGGCGCGGGTGCGGGAGGCCGGGATCTGGGTCGTCGGCCTCGACGACGACGCCGAGCGGACGTTGTTCGACCTCGGAGACCTGGCTGTTGAAGGTGTGTGCCTCGTGCTCGGCGCCGAGGGCACGGGCCTGTCGCGGCTCGTGCGCGAGCGCTGCGACGTGGTTCTGCGCATCCCGATGAAGGGTCGCCTCGGCTCGCTCAACGTGTCGGCAGCGGCCGCACTGGCGGTGTACGAGGTTCTGCGCCACCGAACGACGAAAGCGTGACACGTCTGCGACACTCTGATCCGATGGCATCGTCGAATCCCTCGGAGTACGTCCATCGCGGACTCGGCCGCCGCCAGTTCCTCGCAGGCGCGGGATCGGCCATCGGCGTCGGACTCGCCGCATGGCCACTCGACGCACCCGACGTCTCGGCTGCACCGGCCGGCGCCGGGTCGTACTTCCCGCTACCAGCACAGCGACGCATCGCCGATACGCGCAACGAGGCCACGTACCCGTTCGAGCGGCTCACCGATCGCCGGATCCGGGTAAGGGTCATCGGTCAACCCGGAGTACCCGCGAGCGCAACTGCGGCCGTGCTCACCGTCACCGTGGTCAACCGATCGGCGTACAACTTCGTGACCGTCTACCCGGCCGGTGCCGGCGTACCCGAGGCGTCGAACCTCAACACCGCTGCCCACGACGAGGTCGCGGCGAACCTCGTCACCGTCCAGTTGGGTGCCGATGGCGCCGTCGATCTCGATGCCTTCGACCTGTGCGACCTCGTGGTCGATCTCGCTGGCGTGTACGTGCCCGCGCCGACCGGATTCGCCCGCGGCGGGCGGTTCGTGGCGTTGCCGAGCGCGGTCCGAGTCATCGACACTCGTTCGACCGCCGTGCTGATGCCCGGCGAGTCGGTCGTCGTC
>DASUEW010000662.1:0-2130 GCA_036274875.1 Ilumatobacteraceae bacterium | reverse complement strand
TGATCGACGAGGGCTTGACGGCGCGCCGGTCGAACGGCGGGATCTCGAGGAAGAAGTCGAAGTTCTTGCGCTCGGCGTCGAGGTGGTCGTCCTTGGGCATCATGTCGATCGACTTGTGCTTCACGACCTCCTTCGACTTGGCCGGGCAGATGTCGACGCAGACACCGCAGCCCGTGCAGTCGTCGGGGGCGACCTGGATCGTCATGCGCAGGCCCGGATGCTCGCGGTCCTTCCACTCTCGGTGCTTGAAGGTGGCGGGCGCGCCGTCGAGCGCGGACGGGGCGAACACCTTCATCCGGATCGCCGCGTGGGGGCAGACGATCGCGCATTTCGCGCAGTCGATGCAGATCTGCGGATCCCAGATCGGGATCTCCAGCGCGATCGAGCGCTTCTCCCATCGGGTGGTCGCCGTCGGGAACGTTCCGTCGACGGGCAGCGCCGAGACCGGCAGCCGGTCGCCGTGCCCGGCGATCATCATCGCCGTCACCCGCTTCACGAAGTCGGGTGCCTCGTCGGGAACGGCCGGCAGGATCGCGGTGGTCGCGGACACGGTGTCCGGCACGCGCACCTCGTGCAGGCCCTCGAGCGCCTTGTCCACGGCGGCGAAGTTCATGTCGAGCACGGTCTGGCCGCGCTTGCCGTAGCTCTTCTCGATCGCCGCCTTGATCTTGGCGATCGCGTCCTCGCGCTCCAGCACGCCGGCCAGCGCGAAGAAGCACGTCTGCAGCACCGTGTTGATCCGGGCGCCCAGGCCCACCTCGTTGGCCACCTTCTGCGCGTCGACCACGTAGAACGTCAGCCGCTGGTCGACGAGCTGGCGCTGGGTCTCGACCGGCAGGTGGTCCCAGACCTCGTCGGGGCCGTACGGGCTGTTCAGCAGGAACGTCGCACCCGGCTCGGCCACCTCGAGGACGTTCGTGCGCTCGAGGAACCCGAACTGGTGGCACGCGACGAAGTTCGCGCGCGAGATGAGGTACGAGGAGCGGATCGGCCGGGGGCCGAACCGGACGTGCGAGATCGTCATCGTGCCCGACTTCTTCGAGTCGTAGACGAAGTAGCCCTGCGCGTAGAAGTCGGTCGAGTCGCCGATGATCTTCACCGACGACTTGTTGGCGCTGACCGTTCCGTCGGCGCCGAGGCCGTAGAACACGGCGCGAACGACGTCGTCGGTCTCCGTGGAGAACGACGGGTCGACGTCGAGCGAGGTGTGGGTGACGTCGTCGACGATGCCGACGGTGAACCCGCGCGTCGGCTCGTCGTTGCGCAGCTCGTCGAAGACGGCCTTGGCCATGGCCGGGTCGAACTCCTTGGACGCGAGGCCGTAGCGCCCGCCGATCACGAGCGGCATCGAGGCACGCCGTCCCGCGGCGAACGCCTCGGCCAGCGACGTCACGACGTCCTGGTACAAGGGCTCGCCGGGCGCGCCCGGCTCCTTCGTCCGATCCAGCACCCCGACCGCCTTCACGGTCGGGGGCAGCGCGTCGACGAAGGTCTGCGCCGAGAACGGCCGGAAGAGGCGGACCTCGAGGACGCCGACCTTCTCGCCGACGCCGCGGAGTGCCTCGACCGTTTCCTGGACGGCTCCCACGCCGGAGCCCATGAGCACGACGACCCGCTCGGCCTCGGGGTCGCCGGTGTAGTCGAAGAGGTGGTAGGAGCGACCGGTCAACGCCGTCAACCGGTCCATCGTGAACTGGACCACCTGCGGCACGATCTGGTGGTACGGGTTCGACGCCTCGCGCGCCTGGAAGAAGACGTCGGGGTTCTGGGCGCTGCCGCGGAGCACCGGGTGATCGGGCGTGAGCGCGCGCTCGCGGTGCGCACGGACGAGGTGCTCGTCGATCATCTCGCGCAGCACGTCGTCCTCGATCGCCTCGATCACGTTCACCTCGTGTGACGTGCGGAACCCGTCGAAGAAGTGGACGAACGGCACCCGGGTCTCGAGCGTCGACGCGTGCGCGACGAGCGCCAGGTCGTGGGCGGCCTGCACCGATGACGAGGCGAGCATGGCCCAGCCGGTCGAGCGCGCCGCCATCACGTCGCTGTGGTCACCGAAGATCGACAGGCCCTGCGCGGCCAGCGACCGCGCGGCGATGTGGAACACGACCGGCGTCAGCTCGCCGGCGATCT